>NZ_JBPYCR010000001.1:0-269781 GCF_051846915.1 Virgibacillus sp. W0181 | reverse complement strand
AAAATTAATAGGGCTTATCCATTTACCAAATGAAGATTTTCGTGTATTCTTGTCCATATCTGTTATCCTTTGTAATGGGATTTGGACAGGAACCACCTGTCTCTCCATTATAAAGGATTTTTTATTGAATAAAAAGCAAATTACTGATCATTGGGAATATTAACAATTATTTGTTTTAATTAATGCAACGCTAGTGATAGTTATAAAATAAAATGGGATTTATTGTATCTATGTTTGACTAAAAATAATGTTGAACAATGGAGGGCTAGCTTATAAAATAAAGGCTAGACCTATTTTTGGATTCCGCTAAAAAGGTACCATTTTAGCAGCATATCATATTCGAAAAAATTATTATCAATTAACAACCCCATTTTATTTGAACCATGAACCACAATAGCATAATGATATTGTCATTGCCTCGACAGGTTGACATTTGCGTACTTTACACGCACATAAGGAGATTTCATGAAAAAATTTAAAAAAGTAATAATTATTCTCGGTATTTTAATTGTCAGCCCTATTATATACTTCTACTTTCAGGCTAACGTTCTTGAAGTAAGCAAATATACCGTTAAGTCCGGTAAAATACCTGAAGCTTTTGATGGGTACAAAGTATTACAGTTAACGGATTTGCACAGTAAACAATTTGGAAAGAATAGCAGACGTCTTATACGAAAGATCAATAAACACGAACCAGATATAATTGTTATAACCGGTGATATGATGAACTCCACTGATGATAATGGCAATGTATTTTTAACATTGGCAAGTGAACTCGTAAAAAACTATCCCGTTTATTATATTGATGGGAATCATGAACTGATCGCAAAAGTGATGGCTGAGCGTGGAGATAATATTTATTATACAAATTATATAAAACAACTGGAAGCAGTCGGAGTTGAAATTATCAATGATAAAAAAATAGAGTTGACAGAGCAAGAAGAGACTATTCATTTAAGAGGCATGGATATCCCGCTTATATTTTATAGTCCATCCGATGTGGAAGTAAATATTGATTTCGACAAAGCGTATATCGATGAAAAAGTCGGTGAAGCGGAAGAAGATACATTTGAAATGATGCTCGCTCACTATCCCAAGTATTATGAAGCATTTAAAGAATGGGGAGCGGATTTGGTGCTCGCCGGTCATCATCATGGCGGAATGATTAGGATACCGTATGTTGGAGGAGTTATTTCTCATGAAGGTGAGTTTTTCCCGAATTATGATGCAGGGCGTTTTGAGAAAGAAAGAACAACGATGATCGTAGGCAGAGGACTCGGAAATTACACATATAATATTCGCGCGTTTAATCGACCAGAAATCGTATTAATTACGTTGGAAAGCGCCCCCGAATGAATTAAATATAGAGGTCTATTCAGGTGAAACTCCTAAATAGGACCTCTATTCAACAGATGCCATTGACATGTACCCCGCTTAAGATTGATAGTTTCTTTATTCTTCATTTTATTATTAATACGTAGCGACAAACACCTACTTCAAACAATTAATTGTACAGAAATGAAGGACGGCTTCCTGAATCGCGGTTTCTTGTAATATTCGGTTCCGCTTGATGTGTCTTTTCCATTACGAGCATGTAATTCCGATCAATTGCTTTTTTTATACGATAAACAAGGTAAAAGCTAATGAAGATTTGTATAATGCTTATTGGAATATAAAGTAGAGTCAAAGTAGTTTGATCGATGACAATCATCCCGACAAATACAGCAATCTGTACTAAAAATACGGTGGCAGATCGTAAAAACAGGGAGAAGGCAAATGTGATTATGGCAAAAATGAGAATTAAGTTATAGTCGTGTAAAAAGGTTCCAAACATATCATTTGTTGCTGTCCATATCATCGTGTTCACTTCCTTTCCAATAATCTTCGCTAAATTTAATTCGGTCATATTCAGAGCAGATTCTTCCGCCGCCTAAACCTTCATTTATCATGCGATCTACTTCCATCCAATAATTTTTTTCAATTATATTCATGCATGTTCCCTCCCTATATAGGAATTGTCACATACATTTAAATAAGGAACATTGACGTACATCAAATTTTCGCTGGAATCTATATGAAAACTAATGAAAGTTTTACACGAAAATAAAAAATTCCCCGCTGCTCAAAACGGAGAATTTTTAATATTATTTCAGTGCATCCCTAATCGATTTAATAATACCTAAATGAATTCCTTCATGCCATGTAACAAATTGTAATGATGCGTCGTTCGTGTCTAACTTTAGACCGTTTACATCGCGAGTGGATGCTGCTTCGTCTTCTAGTTTACCTTCAAAAAAGTTTACGAGACGGCCTTCTTGTTCTTTTAAAGCTTCGATAATTTCATCTTTTGAAGGGATTTCTCCCGTCCATTCGGATGGTCTCGTTCCGTCCAGGAAAAGCTCCATCCATCTTGGCTTTGATATAGCAAATTCAGGCGCTGCTTCATTTAAAAAGTCTTCAGCAGTGACGTAAATGTGCCCTGCATTCCAGCGAATTGTATTTGGAAATCCATCTGGTTGCACATCCCAATACTTTTCCTCGAGTTTTGGAAGTAATATTAACGTTGATGTTCGCGAGTATTTAAACATATTGATTGCTTCCACTACGATCAACCTCCCTTAGAATGATTACATATAATTATACTATAGTTGTATTACCGTTTCATTTTATCTGTTTGAGTCGGTTATGGTACTGAAAATTGCACAACTCTCTTCACCTAATTATAAAAAAAGTATAAACTTAAAGGCGTACATTCATTGCTGTGATATATTGTACTTACAGGAGGACAACTGGTATGCAATCAAGACTATTACTAGTAGAAGACGATCCGGAAATTGCACGCGTCATCCGTGATATGTTCTTAAGAGAAGGATATGAAGTAACGTGGGCAACGAACGGTCTGGAAGGATGGGAAGATTTTCGGGCTGCTTCTTACGATCTTGTGCTTGTAGATCTTATGCTTCCGGAGATGGACGGCTTAACATTATGTAAAAACATACGGTGGAAAAGTGACGTTCCGATGATAATTATTAGTGCCCGAAAGGAAGATGAAGACAAAGTGCAAGGCCTTCACCTCGGAGCCGACGATTACATTGCCAAACCTTTTAGCCTCGTTGAACTGAAAGCACGCGTGGAATCCCACTTGCGGAGATGGAATCGATATCAGGGGACACCGTTATATGAAAGTAAAACAGAATTCACCGATGGCTTAACGATTTATTGGGAGCAACAGAAAATAAAACTTGCTGAAAAAGAAGTAAACTTAACAACGAAAGAATTCGACTTGTTGCAAGTGCTTGCCCAAAATCCGGGTCGTATTTTTTCCAAAAGTGAACTGTATGAGCATGTGTGGAACAATGTGGATGCAGAAGGACTACATACAGTAACTGTACATATTAAAGCACTTCGTGAAAAACTAAATGATCCGACAAAAAAGCCGCTATTTGTGCAAACGGTTTGGGGAAAAGGGTATCAGTTTATTGGTGAACCGTTGTGAAGTTGAAAAAATGGCTTTTACTATCTTATCTTATTGTAATGATTTTGCCGATTGTTGTTGCTTACATCCTGTTTGCCTGGATTAATTCTTATAATAATGATCAAAAAGTACGGGAATATTTCGAGACGACGATTGAATTGCAAAACGTTAAAGAAGTATTGGAACAACCGAAGCTTTATCATCCGTCATCCGATAAATCGAAAATCAAACAACTCGAGTCGGATCAGCTATCCATTAGTTTGTACAATCCGGATGGCCTCATTATTTATACGTCAACCCCAGGACTCTCCCTCACCGCGCTCGGGAAAGAAGATATGTATGAAAATTTATATTCCCTTGAACAAGGGTATCAAGCTTTTACTTACCGGCAACCTGTATTCAATAAACAGCAATTGATCGGCTTTTTTCATGTGGAAGTTGCGCGCAATGAATGGAAGTCAAATGTATTTAGTCGCAGTTTATTTATGTTCAGTGTTTTTTTGGGGCTGTTTTTACTTATTTATCTTACGGTCGTCCGCTTGGTTAATCGAAAACTGAATGTCCGATTAAGTAGTTTAATGGAAGATATGACTGTCTTTGCAAGTGGAAAGCCTATTAAGCAAAAAGAAACGAACAATGACGAGATTGGTATTTTACAAAAGCACTTTTACAGGATGAGCGATCAAATTAACGAAGCACAAGAAACTGTGCAAAAGGAACAGCGAGACAAAGAATTCATGGTTGCAACGATCTCACACGATTTAAAAACACCGCTCACTTCCATCAAGGCATATGCTGAATCCTTACATAACGAACAAGAACTATCTGTTCGTGAACGTGAGGAATATCGGGAAGTTATTGTTCAAAAGTCTGATTTTATGAAACAAATGCTCGATGACCTGTTAACGCATACGCTTTTACAATCGCCTTCTTATGAGTTGGAACTTGTTTCGGTGGATGCCAATGAGTTTTTTGACATGATCATTTCAGGCTATGAACCGTTGTGTAAAGAAAAAAACATTCAATTGCACGCATATGCCAATGTTAGCGGGACAGTTGAAGTGAATCCGAAACAAATGATGCGGGTTGCTGATAACTTAATGAGCAATGCCATTAAGTATAGTTATGAATGTAGCCACCTATGGATTGTTGCAGCTTCGAGTCAAGAAGGATTACCAGAACTTTTTTCGTTTGTAGACAGAAGTAAACTCGATTTTGACCAATTCATCTATTTCATTGTCCAAAATGAAGGAGTAGGAATTAGTGAAACAAACTTGGATAAAGTGTTTAATCCAATGTATCAAGTCGATCAAGCACGCAGTAAAAAAGATGAGCATGGAACGGGTCTAGGTTTGAGTATAACGAAACAAATTATTGAAAAACACGGTGGTCATGTGCACGTGGCTTCTAACGAAGATGTTGGTACGACTGTTCTATGTGCAATTCCTAAACAGAAAGCAGGTGGAAAAAACAACAATGAGAATTAAGACTTACTTCGGTATCTTGGCGTTTGTTGGGTGTATGTTACTGGTAGGGTGTACAGAAGAAATAAAACAATATTCACCTGATCAAGTTATTAATAATGCGCTGGAGGAGACAGCAGAAACATCAGCTTATTATGCAGAAGCCGAAATGTTGATGACAACAGGTAAGGAAACAGAAACGATGCAATCGAAAGAATGGTATAGTGGCGATGGAAGAATGCGAATAGAAATAACAGAGGAATCAGGAGGCGCTATTTCTGTAAATGACGGAAAATCAGTAATGACCTATGACGAAACGAATAACAAGGCATTTGTTTTCGATAATCCAGAACTGCAGTCTTTTAATCAACCTTCTCCCAGGGAGCAAGCCGAAATGCTGCTTGATAACATTCGAGACACCCATCAGGTTGAAGAAGCAGGTGATGAAGAGATAGCAGATAGAGATGCTTTTCATCTAGTTGCAAAAGCAAAAAAAGATAATTCGTTATTTGGCGACCAGGAATTATGGATAGATAAAGATACGTGGATGGTTTTAAAAATGATTACCGAAACCGGTGATAGTAAAGTAGAAATGACGTATAAGGAAATCGATTTTAACCCAGATATTAAAGAGGATTTATTTGTCATAGATCTTCCTGATGATGTGGTCCCTGAAAAGATGTCAGACATCAATTCTACAAAAGAAGTAACGTTGGAAGAAGCAGTGAAAAAGGTGGGGAAACCATTTCTTTATTTTCCTGAGAAAGACATGAAAATCGAGCAGATTGAATGGACTAAAATAGAAGGGGAGTTTACTCATGAGGAAGTGAATTTGGAATATCAAAAAGAGGGGTTGCCATTACTAGGTTTAAGCGTAGTCCTTCCAACTGAGGAGCCAGAGGAGCTAACAGATAGTGAATTTGAATTACCCGGAATGGAAAAGGTGACAGTACGTGATACGAAAGGGGATTATATGGATGAAGCCGATCTGCGAATATTATCCTGGCAGGAAGATGGATTAAATTATTCCATAATACTGCACGATCCGAATGTGACGCTAGAGGAACTCACGACTATGACATCAGAAATGGAATTTGCAACAAAGGAGTAAACTTGATAAACTATTATTTTGTATTTATACGATTTATCCTGAGTGAATGGGAAATAATCCCTTCATAATAGGATGATAAAAGGTATTATATTAAAGGAGATGAAGGAAATGTCAGAGGAAACAAATGTACAAAAGCCATCTTTATTCGGAATTATTACGAATCCTACCGAGCAATTGGAGCGAATTAAAGAGCGACCGATCATATGGGTACCGCTAATTATCGTAACGATTCTTTTCATTATTGGAACATGGCTTACTACCTTAGGAGTCGATGTAACCGCCGGGATGGAAGAAGTCGGTGGAATGGATGAAGAATCAATGGCAATGGTGAAAACTTTTGCAGTAATCGGTAGTGTCATTGGAGGATTATTTATCCCTATTTTAACGGTGCTTATTTCCAGTTTTATTTATTGGGTTGTTGCAAAAATTGCCAAATCCGAAGTATCCTTTAAACAATTGTTTTCCATGAACACGTTCATCCTACTTATTTCCGCAATTGGATTAATTATTAACGGTGTAATTATGGCAATGGTTGGGGTAGACTTGGATAATCCGGATGTCATGTTTACGAGTCTAGGCTCACTTGTTGATGGAAACGGTGTACTTGCTGCCGCTTTAAACAGTATTGAAGTATTTGCCATTTGGGGAATTATTTTAACAGCAATCGGTCTGCAGAAAGTTGCTAATTTCTCAAAAGGACTTGCATGGACGATCGTGATTGTTTTCTTTGCGATCGGAATGGTATTTTCAATGATTGGTGCCGCACTTAGTGGATTTGCAGGGGTATAATAAATGAAAAAAAAGCTATGGATCGGAATAGGGATTGTCGCAGTAGTTGCCATACTTATTGGTGTTAACATATGGAAAAGTACATCGGTGGGAACAGTTGCTATCGAGACGACAGAGTTAAAAGAAGAAACCATGATCGAGACTGTTATGACACCAGGTACGTTGAAATTAAATGAGGAACAAAATGTTTACGTACAAGCAGAAAGAGGCGAAATAGCCGAAGTCTTTGTTAAAGAAGGCGACAAGGTTGAAAAAGGAACAAAACTTGTAAAATATGAAAATAAACAATTGGAATTAGAGAAAAAGCAAAATGAACTGCAAAGAAGATCTACCGCATTGGAAGCAGAAAACTTAAGAAAACAGCATAAAGAGATTGACAAGAAGATCGAAGAAGATGAAGAAAATGAAATGCTGCAAGATGAACATGATCAAATTAAAATGCAGCAACAACAAACGAACATAGAATTGGAACGCAGTCAATTGGAGAAAGAGACTATTGAACAACAAATCGGTGATCTTGTTGTTACAAGTGATATTGAAGGATCGGTAGTGACTGTCAATGAACATACTGCTGTCAGCTCCGAGCAAATGGAACAAAAACCAATTATTCGAATTGGATCTTTAAATAACTTAATCGTGGAAGGGTCAATTTCCGAATATGATACGTTGAAAATTGAAAAAGGGCAGTCTGTCGTATTGACTTCGGATGCGGTACCTGACAAAGAGTGGAAAGGCAAGGTAAACCTTGTTGCAGACCTACCTGAAGAATCAGACGGGATGCAAATGGAAGGGTCCTCTACTGGCGTTCAATATCCCGTTGTTATATCGGTAGAAGAGGATATCCAATTAAAACCCGGTTTTCAAATGTTAGTAGAGATCGAAACGAGCAAACGAACGACCAATACATTGCCACTCGAAGCAGTTAAACAGGCAGATGACGCTGACTATGTTTATATCGTCAAAAACGGAAAAGCTGTTCGAACAGAAATAGAAATTGGCACCGTTTCGACCGATCAAATTGAAATTAAGGATGGTATTGAAGCCGAAGACCAAGTGATTGCAGATCCAAACGGCGTAACGGATGGGATGGAAGTGGACGTCCAATGATAGACCTTCATAAAGTAGTGAAAAGTTATACAATCGGGAAAGAAGATGTAAATGTCCTAAAAGATATTGATCTCCATATAGAAGATGGGGAATTTACAGCAATTATGGGACCGTCCGGATCAGGAAAATCAACATTAATGAATATGATCGGTTGTTTGGATAAGCCAACTAGTGGAGATTATTTATTGAATGGTGTGCGCGTTTCCGAATATGAAGAAAAAGAACTCGCAAAAGTTCGTAATCAGTCGATTGGGTTTGTATTCCAACAGTTTCAGTTATTACCCCGTTTGAATGCGTTGCAGAATGTTGAGCTTCCAATGATTTATGCAGGTATTTCAAAAAAAGAACGAGTGGAAAAGGCGAAAGATGCATTGGCTACAGTTGGCCTTACCGATCGAATGCAACATCTACCGAATGAACTATCCGGAGGACAAAAACAGCGTGTCGCAATTGCAAGATCAATTGTTAATGAACCGCAAATCATTTTGGCAGATGAACCAACAGGTGCATTGGATACGAAAACAGGTGTACAAATCATGGAATTGTTCACGTTGTTGAATCAGGAAGGAACAACAGTCATTATCGTAACACATGAAGAGGAAGTTGCTGCTTATGCGAATCGAATTGTTTATGTAAGAGATGGAGAGCTAATAGGAAGTGAACAGGAGGGGAGCGAAGAATGAGTGTATGGGAAAATATTAAGATGGCTTTTTCTTCGCTTCGAGCCCATAAGTTACGTTCCATTTTAACGATGCTCGGAATCATTATCGGGGTTGGCTCTGTCATTGCGGTAGTCGCAATCGGTCAAGGTGGAGAAGCGGTTCTGAAGTCGCAAATTGTCGGTGAATCAAATACAATTGAACTCTTTTATATGCCTTCTGATGAAGAAATAGAATCAAATCCTAATATTTTCATGGAAGATCCGTTTACACAAGGGGATATTGATGTTATTGAAGACATCCCGGAAGTAGATAAGGTAGTAGCTACGAGCTCACAATCAGCAACTGTCCGTCATCGGGAAGAAACTGCTGATAGTACAATATCCGGAATAAACCAAGCGTACTTAGATGTTCGAGGATTAAAAATAGCAAAAGGCAGAAATCTTATCAGCGCGGACTTTCTTGGTGGGAGCAGAACGGCTATTGTAAGTGAATCGTTCGAGGAAGAGCTATTTGATGGGGAAGATATTTTAGGAGAAGTCATTTATGTAGGCTCACAGCCTGTTGAAGTTGTTGGCATTCTTGAAAATGAAACAGGCTTCTTAGCTTTTGGAATGAATGAAGTATATTTGCCGTTAAAAACATGGCAATCCATTTTCCATGAAACAAGTTTCAGCGAAGTTTCCATTCAATCTACGAATCCGGAAGAACTGCAAATCGCCGGTGAAAAAGCTGCCGATTTGTTGAACCGGATTCATGAAAAAGAAGAAGCATACCAAATTTTAAATATGGAAGAGATCGCCGAAGGTATTGGGAAGATTACTGGTATCATGACGACAATAATCGGAAGTATTGCCGGTGTATCCCTTTTAGTTGGGGGAATAGGAGTCATGAATATCATGCTCGTTTCTGTGACGGAAAGAACACGAGAAATCGGAGTGCGGATGTCGTTAGGTGCTAACCGTGGTCAAATTTTATTTCAATTCTTAATCGAATCCGTTACATTAACACTTATCGGTGGAATTATCGGAATGGGACTTGGATCTGGAACAGCACTACTCGTCTCGCATTTTGCCGGTTGGCCTCCGCTTGTTTCGTGGCCGGTTATTGTAGGAGGTATTTTATTCTCGATGATTATTGGCGTGGTATTTGGAATATTACCTGCCAATAAAGCGTCCCGTCTTGATCCAATTGAATCACTACGCTATGAATAGTGAGGAGAAATGGAATGAATTGGTTACACTGGAATGACCTCATTACACCATCGAACCCACTTGCCGGATTGTTTTTTGGAATTGTCATCTCGGTTGTCGTATCTATTGGCATTTGGATGGAAACAAAAGATTGGAAGATGATTATTACCGTATTAACTGCCGGTATAATCGCCTCGGCTATCGTTGTACTTATTTTGAATGCAGCGGGGTTTTATAGTTAGAAGCAGATAATTCATTTTAGTAACCTGGAAGATTAAATATATGTGAATTATCGTCACGTATGTGTTTTGGAATGTTAAAACTGCATGCCACTTCGATGAGCGAGTATTATAACGGAAAACGAGTATGAAACTGAAAATAGTTTATACTCGTTTTTTTTATAAAAATAGGAACGCGGTTTGTTGGTAACATGAAAAGCTCCTGCGTGCTTGAAAAGGCAAGAAAACTGGGTTTTGGGTCACGCGGAAAGCTGCCTCGTGACCTAAAAGTTGGAAAAGCTGCATTTTGGGTCACGCAAGAAGCCGCCTCGTTCCCAAAAAGACGAGAAAGTTGTATTTAGGGTCACGAGGGAAGCTGCCGCATTCCCGAAAAGGTGAGAAAGCAGTATTTTGGGTCACGCAAGAAGGCGCCACGTTTCCAAAAAAAGACGAGAAAGCTGTATTTTGGGTCACGCGGAGAGCTGCCGCGTTCCCGAAATGACGTGAAAGCAGTATTTTGGGTCACGCAAGCAGCCACCGCGTTCCCGAAAAGGCGAGAAAGCTGAATTTTGAGTCACGCAAGAAGCCACCGCGTTCCCGAAATGACATGAAAGCAGTACTTTGGGTCAAATAAGCAACTCCAGCGTGACCCAAAGTCCCTGCGGTATACGGCATCTACCACAGAAAGATAATATACTTGTGTGCAGTTTGTTTATAAATACCATTCCAACACCTTTAGAGTTTTACGATCTACATGTGCAAAACAGTTCGGCCTCTAGTTTTACCTTCCAAAATGTCTTTTAGAGTCTGGGACAGTTGATCCAATTCTATTTCATTACTAATCTCGTTTAAAAGCTCGGGTTTAAAATCAGTCGCCATCCGCTCCCAAAGTTTTTTACGAATATCCATTGGGCAGTAGACGGAATCAATTCCCAATAAATTAACGCCACGTAAAATAAATGGAAGCACAGTAGTAGGAACTTTTGGGCCACCGGTTAGCCCGGTAACTGCAACTGAACCGCCATATTTCACCGTGCTGAGTACATAGGCTAATGTAGAACCTCCCACTGGATCTACAGCAGCTGCCCATCGTTGTTTATTTAAAGGTTTGATTTTTTCCGGTTGTAATTCTTCACGAGAAATAATTTCAGTTGCACCAAGTTTTTTTAAGTAAGGATGTTCTGAATCTTTTCCGGTACTCGCGGTTACTTCATATCCCCGCTGAGAAAGCATTGCTACTGCCGCGCTCCCTACACCGCCGGTTGCACCGGTCACGAGAACAGGTCCATCTTCGGGTGAGACACCATTATCTTCAAGACGTTGAATGGAAAGAGCTGCTGTAAATCCTGCAGTACCATAAATCATCGCCTCTTTCAGTGACAACCCCTTCGGAAGTGGAACGATCCAATCACCTGGGATGCGGGCATAATCACTAAAACCGCCGTAATGAGAAACGCCTATTTCATAACTTGTTGCGATTACTTTATCCCCTGCTTGAAAGCGCTCGTCTTTTGAAAGAACAACTTCTCCAGCAAGATCAATTCCTGGAACAAGCGGGTAGGATTGTACGATTTTGCCATCCGGGATTGCAGCAAGACCATCTTTATAATTTACGCTTGAGTATACAACTTTAATCGTGACATCCTCATCGGGTAAGTCATTTAAGCTTAAGTCGTTAATGTCAACAGAAAAAGTGTCATCCTTTTTATCTACCATCAACGCACGGAATGTTAAGTTATCGATAAATATAACCTCCCAAATTTTTAAATATTGTAGTCGTCTAATTAGAAAAAATCCATACTACAATAACCTACAAGAAAAAATTTACCACTCCCTATTTTTACAAGTACCCATTATTATAAATGGGTTAAACTCGTAAAATGATTGTTACTTTCAAACAAACGCATTAGGCGAAGGAACCGTTTGTGTTTCCAATTTTAATAAATGCTTTTTCATATCCAAACCACCTCTGTAGCCGGTCAATGTACCATTTTTTCCGATTACTCTGTGACATGGTATAACGATCGGTAACGGATTGGCACCTATTGCACTGCCCACTGCGCGTACTGCTTTTGGCTTTCCAATTTGATCAGCGATTTGTGAATACGTACATGTTTCTCCGTAAGGTATTTCCTTTAGTGTTTTCCATACAGATTGTTGGAAGGGAGTGCCTCGCAGATCTACAAGTATGGAAAAATTTAATTCCTCACCATCCAGATACCGCTTTAGCTCTTTGATGTTGGCTTGTAAATATTGATTCGATGCCTGTAACTTGTAATCGGGAGCATATTTCCTTGCCCACTTTTCAAATTTGTCAAAAGATTCGTTAGGTAAGCTGACATAGCAGAGTCCATTTTCTGTAGCTGCTACATGTAATTCCCATTGATTATGATTGAAGGTCGTCCAGTAGAGAAGTTTCTTATCCACAGTGGCTATCTCCTCTCCTAACAATAAACTATTTTTAAAAGTATAACATATTTACCGACGTGTGAACTACAAAGCAGTATGATCCCGTCTGTTTGACGTTCTGTTACTAAATTGCAATCAAATTGTAAGTTTATAAATAGTTGAAGCGGAAATAGAGGTATACAAGAAGCGAATTGGACATTCTACGTTTTCACAATATGCTTCGGAGAGGTGGGCTTCATTATGAAAGGAATCATACTAGCAGGAGGAAGTGGAACCAGGCTGGCTCCAAGCACAACCAGCATTAATAAACATTTGCTCGCCGTTTATGACAAACCGATGATCTATTATCCGCTATCTGTACTCATGCTTGCAGGTATCAGAGAAATTATGATTATTAGTACAGCTGAAGATAAAAATCGTTTTGAAGATTTACTTGGGAATGGTTCAGCATTTGGTCTTTCCTTGACATACCGGGAACAGCAAGAACCGAACGGAATTCCAGAGGCATTTATTATTGCAGAGGATTTTATTGGTAAAGACGATGTGACGTTAATTCTTGGCGATAATATTTTTTATGGTCAAGGATTTACCCCCTTGTTAAGAAAAGCAATCAAAAATCACCAACATGCAACAGTATTTGGCTATCGGGTTAAGGATCCGGAACGATTTGGCGTGGTGGAGTTTGATGACAATCAAAATGTAGTATCGTTGGAAGAAAAGCCGGAACAACCGAAATCCGATTTTGCTGTTACAGGGTTGTACATGTATGACCACAACGCACCGAGACTTGCAAAAAAGCTGAAATTTTCCAAGCGTGGAGAGTTGGAGATTACCGACTTAAATAAGGAATATTTAAAAAGAGGACATCTATCTGTTGAACTTCTAGGCCGCGGTTTTGCCTGGATGGATGCGGGCACACATGAAGCGTTGTTTGAAGCGTCCGAATTTGTAAAGATAACACAACAAAGACAAGGGTTCAAAATTGCTAGTATAGAAGAAATAGCCTATTACATGGGTTATATGACAAAAGAGGCGTTATATCAAAAAGGAAAAGCATTGGAGAAAAACGATTATGGTAGATATTTATTGGATATCGCAACAAGAGAGCATAGCAAGCAGTATTGGGATGGCCAAGATCATTCCCCTATGTTG
The DNA here is from genome assembly GCF_051846915.1 of Virgibacillus sp. W0181. NCBI lineage: Bacteria > Bacillati > Bacillota > Bacilli > Caryophanales > Bacillaceae > Virgibacillus > Virgibacillus sp. W0181. The sequence continues at coordinate 256,205 of NZ_JBPYCR010000001.1, read as the reverse complement.
GAGGTGTTGAAATGAACCTTTTTAAACCTACATTACTTGTAACCGGTGGGGCCGGATTTATCGGTTCTAACTTTATAACGTATTACATGAATACCTATCCCGATATGCAAGTATTGAATTTAGATAAATTAACCTATGCTGGCAATCTGGAAAATGTAAAAGAGGTAGAAAAATATCCGAATTATCGATTTATCCAGTGCGATTTAACTAATGCACAGCTTGTTGAAGCCGTGTTTGAGGAATTTGATATAACTGGTGTTATAAATTTTGCTGCAGAATCACATGTGGATCGCTCCATTGATTATGCCGGATCATTTGTTGAGTCTAACGTTCTCGGTACGAATATACTGCTCGAGGCGGCTAAACAATCTTGGTCGAAAAAAGGGGAATTGTCGATTCGTCGTTTTCACCACATTTCGACGGATGAAGTGTACGGGTCACTTGGAAGAGATGGAAAATTCACGGAAAAAACACCATATAACCCGCGTAATCCATACAGCGCTTCAAAAGCCGGTTCAGATATGCTCGTCAAAAGTTTTGGGCACACATATGGGATGAATGTAATCATTTCTAACAGCTCTAATAATTATGGACCGAAACAACATACAGAAAAGCTTATCCCGACAATCATTTTGAACGCTTTAAAATTAGAGCCAATCCCGTTGTACGGAGATGGGAAAAACGTAAGAGACTGGCTGTACGTTGAAGATCATTGTCGTGCGGTAGATCATATTTATCACAACGCCAAACCAATGGAAACGTATAATATTGGTGGGGCGAATGAGCAAACAAATATAGATGTTGCTTCTCGTATCTGTGAAATACTCGATTACCGTAAACCTGAATTACTGGATAATACATCTGTGAACAGCTTCAAAGATTTAATAATATTTACTGAAGATCGAAAAGGGCATGATCGCAGGTATGCAATTGATGATTCCAAACTTCGGATAAACTTGGACTGGGAACCGAAGACATCGTTAATGGATGGACTTGAAAAAACAGTAGATTGGTATGTGAGTCAATGGGAAACAGTGATTGCTTAATTTCCGTTGTCATTCCGGTTTACGGCTGTTCCTCCTGTTTGGAAGAATTGACTGGACGCGTCATTGCTGTCATGGAGGGACTGCCAACCGATTACGAAGTCATTTATGTGAATGATGCCAGTCCGGATGATGCGTGGCAAAAGATCAAACAATTACATGAACAATATGTCAATATAAAAGGGATTAACTTATCTCGTAATTTTGGACAGCATTATGCCATCACGGCGGGACTTGATTATGCCCAAGGAGACTGGGTCGTTGTTATGGATTGTGATCTTCAGGACCGACCGGAAGAAATTCCCCGACTGTATGAAAAGGCATTGACTGGTTACGATGTCGTTTTTGGAAAAAGAACGAAAAGACGTGATAAATGGGGTAAACGATACGCTTCAAGGCTTTTTTATCGTATTTATGACTATTTTACAGATAGCAAAACAGATTATACTGTTGCCAATTTCAGCATCAGTTCAAAAAAAGTAATGAATAGTTTTCGCGAAATGCGCGAACAAAATCGGGTTTTCCCCCTGTTTTTACAATGGATGGGCTATAAAACAGCATTTATTTCCGTTGAGCATCAATCAAGAACAAAAGGCAAGTCGGCTTACAATGTAACGAAGCTTATTCAAATGGCTACCGATGTCATTATTGCACAGTCGAATAAACCTTTGCGCCTGTCTATCCAATTTGGTTTTTTAGTATCGCTTATTTCCTTTATTTACGGTTTGTATTTATTTTTTCGTTACTTTTTCCTTGATCAACCGGTACAAGGATGGACGAGTGTCATGGTGTCTATCTATTTTATCGGCGGATTGATCTTTTTTAACTTTGGCGTACTTGGATTGTACATTGGAAAAATATTTAATGAAACAAAAGGAAGACCATTATATATTGTGCAGGAGATGGTTGGCGACAAGGAACAACGATCGGGTCGTCAGGATAAGATTAATAGTACGTACTATCGCCACTAATCAGTTGGAATGGAGTTGATTGGATGAAGTATTTGAAAGAAACACCATGGGATAATCGAAATTTCAATATAGCGACATTTGAAGTGATGTCGCCGGAAATCGAAGCGTTGCAAGAAACGGATAAGTATGAAGGGCACTATACCATAAAAGTTGATCCGAATGAAAGTAATCAAAAGTTGGTAGAATATGACTTTTATTATGCAGATACATTAATCGAACCGGTTTGTAAAAAAGATGAATTAAACGTTTTTGAAAATGAACATCTTTCCATTTCAAAGACGTATGATTCACAGGCTGTTAATCAAATTGCTGAAAATGTATTTACAAACAGCCGGTTTCACCGGGACTTTAATATTGCTTCCTTCCTTGCTGATCTGCGTTATAAAAATTGGGTAAAGGATTTGCAGAAAAAAGATCAAGTATACGGACTATATTACAAGGATGAATTGGCAGGCTTTTATGCTTATGAAAAAAATCAAGTTCTCTTGCTTGGCATAGATGAAAAACATCAAGGAAAAGGATTGACAAAAGCTTTTACTAGTAACGGCTGCAAGGCACAATTTGAACAAGGTTATGATGAATTGCGAACGTCCATTTCAGCGGCAAATATCGCGTCACTAAATTTATTTCTAGCACTTGGATTCAAATTAGAAAAGACAGTGGATGTGTACCATAAATTGCATGGACCGTCAGTCACTGGAGTGTAGAAAATGGGGTATGTCTATATATTTAGTACAATACTTTTTACGGCATATGGCCAGCTTGTAATTAAGTGGAAGGTAGATCAGTATGGGAGTTTGCCGGACGCCTGGGCAGATAAATTCATCTTTTTACTCAAGCTCGTCGTGAATCCATGGATCATTTCGGGCTTTTTGGCTGCTTTTATTGCTGCACTGTGCTGGATGGCAGCAATGACAAAATTTGATATTAGCTATGCATACCCTTTTATGAGCTTGTCGTTTGTCCTTGTGTTTTTACTAGCTGTACTGCTGTTTGGAGAACCGTTGACAAGCAATAAATTAATCGGTATGGGACTTATTGTTGTTGGAATTATTTTCATGAGATAAATACGATTACCGTTTCGGGAGGGATAAAGATGATTCCTTTTAACAAACCTTGTGTAACAGGAAATGAAATTACAGCAATAGAGGATGCGTTATCTCAAAATAAAATTTCCGGAAACGGCTTATATGACCGAAAATGTATGAATTGGTTGGAGGAAAACCTGGATTGCGCCAAAGCTCTTTTAACTCCATCATGCACGGCTGCACTAGAGATGACCGCTCTCCTTTTAAATATAAAAGAGGGAGATGAAGTCATCATGCCTTCCTATACATTTGTATCAACGGCGAATGCTTATGCTTTGCAAGGCGCCCATATCCGTTTCGTTGATATTGAACAAGACACGATGAATATTTCCGCACTAGCAATTGAAAATGCCATCACGAATAAAACAAAAGCAATCGTAGTTGTTCATTATGCGGGTATTGCTTGTGACATGGATGCAGTAATGGAAATCGCCAAAGATCATGGTTTGTACGTTATTGAAGATGCAGCACAAGCATTGATGACTACATATAAAGGCAGACAGCTTGGAACGATCGGGCATTTTGGCACATTCAGTTTTCACGATACGAAAAACATCACTTGTGGAGAAGGAGGAGCGCTCATTATTAATGACCGTTCCTTTATTGAACGAGCGGAAATAATTCAGGAAAAAGGAACAAACCGAAATCAATTTGTTCGTGGAGAAGTAGATAAATATACGTGGCGAGATATTGGCTCATCCTATTTAATCAGCGATTTAACTGCGGCCTATTTATTTGTTCAATTGCAGCACGTAGAACAAATCACAAATAACCGGTTGGAAATATGGAATAGCTACGCCCGTAAATTAAGGGATTTGGAAATTAGTGGGCATATTTCACTTCCTCGAATTTCTTCAGAGTGTAAACATAATGCACATATGTTTTACATAAAGACGAACAACCGGGAAGCATTAATGGATTATTTAAAAGAAAAAGGTATTACGGCCAAAACACATTACGTACCGCTTCACGAAGCTTACGCCGGAGAAAAATACGGGAGCTTTGCAGGTACAGATAAACATACAACGAAGGAAAGTGGAAAGCTAGTGCGGCTTCCACTCTATTATGGTCTAAAGGAACAGGATGTTGCTTATGTGGTCAACCATTTGTACGAGTTTTTCAAAGTATAAATACTTGTGGATTGCTTCCTTTATCTTGATCACGTATTTGCTACCATACTATTTGCTTGGTGAGGATATGCATATTCGTGTTCATGACAACCTTGATTCAAATATCGTCTGGTATAAATTGCTCGCTGAAAGTGGACAAATTTTTGCTGCTCCGAATGCAACCTTATCAAATGTAATCAATGGTTTACCTAGAAGTGCATTACCTTCGGGGTTGGATGCAATGGTTTGGTTGTACAAATTTTTTGAGCCTCAGCTTGCTTATGCAATTGGACAGACGCTAATGCGTTTTTTTGCTTTATTCGGCATGTATATATTGCTGAAAAAACATTTTATCACTGAGAAAGCGAATGGTTGGATTATTGCAAGTGTTTCCTTAGGTTTTTCCATGTTACCATTTTGGCCTTCAGGCATGCTGTCCATCGCTGGATTACCACTTGCATTGCACTTGTTTTTGACGATTCGAAAAGAAGGAACACATACACCTGTTTTTTATTGGATATTAATCTGTATCCTTCCATTTCTATCAAACTTCATTTTGACATTTATCTTTTTTCTTGGGTTGATGAGTGTACTTTGGGTTGTTGATTGGATACGAAATCGTCGGGTGAATGGGGCTTTTTTTAGTGCGATTTCGGTGATGGCTGTCATTTATTTGGTGAATAACTACATGACGATTTATTCCATGTTTGTTGATGAAGGTTTCACATCACATCGGGAAGCTATGAGTCTCGGACATAATACATTTACACGAAGCATCGGCTTGGCGATTGAAAACTTTCTATATGGACATACGCACGATATGGCGGTACATACACAAATCATCCTTCCCGTTATCGGTTTTGTATTGCTTGCTGCACTATTTAACCGTTTGTTTCCAAAACAAATCGTATTGTTTGTTTCGGCCAATGGAATTCTTTCGATTTGGTATGCATTTTGGTATTGGGAAGGTTGGCGCGGTTTGAAGGATCAATTCATGCTATTAAATACGTTTAATTTCAGCCGTATCCATTTTTTTGACCCGGTTATTTGGTATATTGGCTTTGCTTTAGCATTAGTATTTCTCTGGAAGCAGTTGGGTATGAACAAAGTGCTCATTGGAGGCATTATTATTGGTCAACTATTTTTATTATTGCTCGTACATGAAGAAGTGAAGTACAGTGATATTGGAACACCAACACTTAAGGAATTTTATTCAGAGGAGCTCTTTAATGAGATAGATGATTATATTGGCGAGGATAAATCTTCTTATCGTGTTGTGAGCATCGGCATCCATCCGACGATCGCACAATATAACGGCTTTTACACATTGGATACATATAACAATAGTTTCCCCCTTGAATATAAGCGTGAATTCCGAGAAATAATCGAGCCGGAACTGGAAAAAAACAACAAACTGAAAAATTACTTTGATACGTGGGGCGGGAGACTTTATATGTATGTCGGTGCATTAGGTGAAAATTATATGTTTACAAAAAATAGTAATATAGTAATTGAAGAACTTGCAATTAATACGGATAAGTTATATGCAATGGGAGGGAAGTACATATTTTCCGCCTTGCCAATTGAAAACAATAAACAGTTGGATCTCGAATTTAAAAAGACTTTTCAAACAGTGCAATCGCCGTGGCGTATTTATTTATATGAAGTGAATGATTGAATTTAAAAAAGCAAGGAGCCAAATGTAAGGCTGCTTGCTTTTTGTATAACTAAATCCATTGTGCAGGGAGATTAGATGATTTCCCAGCCTTTTTCCTTAGCAACAGATAGCAGTTTCGGCTCGGCTTGAACCGCAACCGGATTACCAACAAGCTCAAGCACGGAGAGATCGGAAAGGCTGTCCCCATAGGCAAAGCTGTCTTCCCAATCAATGGATTTATTATTTAATGTCTCTCGTACTTTTTCTTTTTTTCGCTCCCCTTGAACGTGATAAATAGGAGCTTTTTGATCTACTTCCCCATCCTTTAATGGGATTTTTGTACCAATTATCGTATCAAAATGAAATCCCATCTGATCCTTTACAGCTTGCAACAGTTGAGTATAGGCTCCTGAAACAAGCATGACATGTACACCGTCATAATTATGCTGTTTTAACCGTTTGATTACATCATCATTGAAATTGTCGACCATTTTACTTGCCAATTCTGCAAAATATGTATCGAGCTCTGTTTCCGATAAATGTTGTAGAGCAGATATGTAAAGCTGCATAGAACGTGCCTTCATTTTGCTTTCGGGATAAAGTTTTAACTTATAGCAAATATACATCGGTACCATCGCACGATAAAAATGTTTATACCTTGCATGATAGACTGGGTGATGCTTTAAATGATCCATTAATATTTTAAAAGTTTCTTTTTTATATAAAGTGCCGTCAAAATCAAAGATTGCTACACGCAAAGCGAATCAGCCTACTTTCTGGATTGTTCTGAATCATCGATAAAAGATATGGTAATTTAAAAAATCGAGCCAGGGAGGGGATAAGATGAAATACATGATTACCCTTTTACTCCTGGTCGGGAATTTTTAATAAAGAATGCCAATACAAAGCCAATTATGGCAAATAAGCCGGCGACCATAAATGATATGTTCACACCATGAAGTTCACCGGTGACACCTTCAGCTGGATTCATTTGTGTAACCATAATCGTTACAAGCAGCGCTGTTCCGATAGCACCTGAAACTTGGCGCATCGTATTGTTCATTGCAGTACCATGAGGGATTAATTTATCCGACAACTGATTGAGTCCTGCGGTTGTGACAGGCATCATAACCATGGCTATTCCGAGCATTCGGACTGAATTTACAACTGCTAAATACATAAAGGTTGTTTCCGGAGTTAGCACCGCGAACATAAACGTCGTAACTACAAGGATCGCATAGCCGATAATCGCAAGCCACTTCGCTCCGAATCGGTCAAATAAGCGACCTGTTACTGGGTTCATCGCACCCATAATGATTGCACCCGGCATAAGCATTAAACCTGACTCAAGAGCTGTAAAACCTAGTGTGTTTTGCATCATAATCGGTAGCACAACGGCCGAACCGATCATCGTTGCAAATGATACCATACCTAGAGCAGTTGTTAGTGTAAACATTTTATTTTTGAAAACCCTAAATTCAAGTATCGGCACTTCTAATTTTAACTGCCTGAAAATAAATAGGGTAAGTGCAATAAAGCCTATAGCCATCGAGAGAATAACTTGACTGCTTCCCCATCCCGTATTTCCAGCTGTACTGAATGCATATAATATTCCGCCAAATCCAAGGGTAGATTGAATGATAGATATGACATCTACTTTCGGGTTTGTTTGTTTTGTTATGTTTTTTAAGATAAAATAGGCGACGATAAGATCGATAATGACGATTGGTAAAACGACGTAAAATAAACTTCTCCAAGGGTATTGATCGACGAGCCATCCGGATAACGTTGGTCCAACTGCTGGAGCGAACGCAATAACCATGCCGAACATTCCCATGGCAGCACCGCGTTTTTCAATTGGAAAGACGAGAAAGAGAATCGTTTGCATTAAAGGCATCATGATACCGGCTCCGGAAGCTTGGAGGATACGCCCAACCATAAGAACGGAAAAGCTTGGTGCAATGGCACAAATCAGTGTACCAATACCAAATAAGCTCATGGCCGATAAAAATAGTTTTCTCGTCGTGAAACGTTCTATTAAAAATGCTGTTATTGGGATCATAATTCCGTTAACAAGCATAAAGATCGATTGAAGCCATTGGACAACACTTTCAGTTAAATTCAAGTCGGCCATAATATGAGGTAGCGCCGTGCCGAGTAATGTTTGATTTAATATAGCGACAAAAGCACCGGAAACCATAACAATCATAATTGGAACTCGGTTAATTTCTGGTGCTCCTGTTGCTTGACTTTGTGGCATAATAATCCTTCTTTCTCGATCATATAACTCATTTTTAAATTAGTACAAATTTAATTACAATATGTAATTGTACCATTTTGGAATGAGCGTGTCATTTGTTTTCACTTAGGGGTGTTTGAATAAATTTTTTTAAAAAATCTTCAGCCATGGTTTTGAACTACTGTATGTTAGTCTTCTATCTATAATTAATAAAGCTCTAAAAATGGTTCGGATTGTTATTTCATTTATGATAATAGACAATGTTACAACTAATAATGGGAGGTTGAAATCATGAAGGTAGGTATTATTGGAGCGGGTGCGATTGCTACTTTTTTAATGAAGGAATTAAACAGAACTAAGGACTCGAATGTAAAAGTAACAAGTGTCTACGTACGCGACATCACAAAGTATAGAGCATTGGAGAAGTCGTATAATGTAAAATTGTATTCGAATATAACCGAATTTTTGAATGCACATATAGATATAGTCGTAGAAGCTGCTAATATCGATGCAGCTAAAACGTTGCTTCCTGAAATCATAAAGAAAAAAGATGTTGTGCTTATCAGCATTGGAGTTCTCGCAAACACATCTTTTTCACAATCATTGTATACATTAGCGGAACAAAATAAACGGCTTATTCATTTACCTTCTGGGGCTGTTGGCGGATTGGACCTTATCCAAAATGCGCTTGCTGCGGGTACAGTTTCTGAAGTTTCAATTACTACCAGAAAACCGGCTCATACGTTGGTCGCTGACCCCGGTGAGAATGAAGCGGTTGTATTTAAAGGGAAAGCAGCTGAAGCGATAAAGCAATTTCCTAAAAATATTAACGTTTCGATTGTTCTTTCGATAGCTGGTATAGGGATGGACGAAACGAACGTAACCATTATTGCCGATCCATCTGTCCAAAACAACATACATACAATTAATATAGTCGGTGATTTTGGCAATGCAGAATTAACAGTAACGAATAATCCGTTGCCGGAAAACCCGAAAACTAGCTATTTAGCCGCAATGAGTATTATCGGAACGTTGAAAAGGGTATCAACTAGGCTTAAAGTCGGAAGTTAATGATGCCAAAAAGTGTAGAATATTGCCTGGGAAATAATTGGATACACGAAAACGGAACTAGCTTTTTGCCTGATTGATGGCAATGGCTAGTTTTTTGTTGTTATGGTGGCTGGGAAAATGGTAACTGATTTTGGTAATCACCATTAAAGAAGATGGTAAAATAGGTCTATATTTTTATTTTTAAATTGTGCAAGACCAATGTCTTTGATGTATAAATAAATCCTTCATTATATACATGTAAAACTGAACATAAGTGCGCTGTTTAAAAGTTGATATACACACTGTACAAAAAACATTCAAATTATTAAGATTATTGGATAATGAAACCGCTGTCAATTTACTGGTACGATGAAGTAACTTAAGTGTTAGACATCACGATCATAAAAGATTAAGTTTCGGCAGGTGACCAAGGATAAACCATTCCTACCGCTTACAGCTTGAAATGTAACATCCCAGGACTGTTGCTACCTTTCAACATTGAGTCGGAAAATATGAATAAGAGGAAGCGATTAATATGAAAATGGTATTGTTGGAAGAGGAGCGGTCGCTTTTTTTTACTTAAAAAACTAAATAAATATCCTAATGGGCAGATGAGAATTAATAGTATATTTGTTAAGGATGAGGAAAAATATCAATCTATGGCTACCAATCACAATGTTCATCTGTATACCGACCCGGATTAGTTTTTGGCGTCGGATATCTATATTGTTGTTAAAGCGGCCAATATACAAGCAGTTGAAGAGTTATTTACGAAAATCATTAAAAAAAGACGTCGTACTCATCAGTGGCGGAATACTTTGGTCCCTCATTCTGGAAATGAAGCAGTTATTGTGTTCGAAGGTACCGCCTAAAGGGCGATAAAACATTTCCCGAAAAACATCAAAGTATTAATCAATTGTCCGTTGCAGGTATCGGGACGGAAAAAAATCTGTAACGTTTATTGCTGATCCGCATGCATAAAACAACATACATACTGTTGAAACAAAGGGGGGTTTTAGGAAAGCGACATTTACGATCGAGAACAGATCACTTCCTGGAAATCCTAAGACAATTCACTTGGCTGCTATGAGTATTTTGGGCACTTTGAAACGAATCTCCAGTCGTTGGAAATTGGAATCTTAATTTTCAATAATAAGTGTAGAATTTTTCCTGGGAAATATCCTACACGTTTCGATGTCATGTTCCAGGATTTTATTGTTGAATTCTCAAAGCTTGATTATTCAAGGAACGAGGATAATTTCGACTGTTTATTGATGACTAAAGCGAATTTTTATATACAAGTTGTATAAGAAATAAGTAAATAATTTAATGAAGTGGACAATGAAAACGCTGTCAGCCTTTGCTACAATAAATACATTCCTTGTCTTACTATTAATACAGTCTATAAAAAGGGGGGAGAAAGGGTTGAATGCAGTAATTACAATTAGAAAAACCCAAAAATAAGCGATGTTTCATAAACGGGCTTTGGGCCAGGGATATAGGAAATGATTCATTTTCCAAATGAGTATCTTGATAAAGTGTCTAAGATTGCTGAAATATTTGCTTTAACGTTAGTTGAGTGGTTTAAGATTGAGAGCGCATAATTATTTAAGTGCTTTTTCTCCCTTTATTTCGAAATCTAAGCTCATTACTATATTGACATATATCATTATCAATGAATAACATAAAAAGATGTGAGGTTAAAACGGAATTTCAATTCCGCCTAACGGAAATGAAGATCGCTCAAATATAAAAAGGGGGGGAACCTGGTTGTAAAAGAGGATGGTGTTCATTCTATGGACCGACCGTTAACGACATTGAAGCATTTACGCATAAGGACTCGGAAATGACGTAAAAGAAATTGCAGAAAATGCAGGTATTGTTAAGAAGTGCACAGATTAGTAAAAACATTGCAATACAGAGAGTTCTTAGATCTCAATCAAGATACAGGTAAGTATAGGTTAAGTATTAAATTCTTTTGTTAAGTGGAATCGTTATTAAAGAACAGATATTGTAAACATTTCATACTCATGGTTAACAAATTAGCGAAAGAGACAGAGCTCAATGCTAACTTAATTGTTTATGTTCAACAAAAAGTATTATGTCATGTAAATATAAAATCGTTTCTTCAGTTTGGATACGAATAATAGGTCAACGCATACTGATATATGCAGTTGCAGGTCCGAGAGTTTTTTGCCTGAACAAAAAAGGGATCATTATATAGAATTGCACCTTTATGTTGCACAGTAACTAATGATATTGGCTTTTAATAAAAGTGTGATAAATGGATAATAAGGAGGTATTTATTTTGAAAGTTAACAAATATAAATTTGGGGAAATGACATGGCCTGAAATAAAACAAGTTGTAAAAGAAGAACGAGTAGCTGTCGTACCAGTTGCAATGATTGAGGAGCATGGTTATCACTTACCCGTTGATACAGATGTTGTGCTGGCTGAAGAAGTATGTCACCGTACGGGGGCGAAAATTCCAGAGAAAATGGTAGTTGTTCCTCCAATAAATCATGGATATGCTCCTCACCAAATGGACTTTCCAGGTGTGATATCGATCAGTCAAGAGACCTTTATTCACTATGTTGTAGACGTTTGTAATAGCTTGGCCCACCAAGGCTTTAAGCGGATAGTTTTATTAAATGGCCATGGAAGTAATGTACCGTTATTAAAAGTAGCGGCTCGCCAAGTATTTCTAAAATATCCAGATGTAATGTGCGTGTCATTATCACATTGGGACTTAGACCCTGTGCGTAAAGTTGCTAAAGACATTCGAGACTCTGAAGAACCAGGTGGTATGAATCATGCCTGTGAGCTTGAAACGTCTATGTATTTAGCTATTAATGAAGGTTTAGTTCAAATGGACAAAGCTGTAAGGGATATTGATAAATATAAAATGTCTAAATATTTTTGGTTAGATATTGTCGGTACAGGCCAAGGGGTTCCCGTGGGAATGATGCCACATTGGAGCTCTATATCCAAAACTGGAGTTCTAGGTGATGCGAGACCATCAACAAAAGTAAAAGGTGAAAAATTACTAGAAGCAGCTGTTGAAGGATTCAAAGAGTTCATCAATTTAATTTTAGACCGTACAGTTGATGAGCGTGTGAACCATATAGAATCCGATGAGACGATGGATAATCTAAAAATATAAAGCTTAAAAGTACGGTAACGCTTTAATTTATGTTTGAGTATTTGAGAATGTTATAGAAATAGGTTAGAAAAAAGAACAAAAGGTAGTGTCTAGAATACCCGCAATTTTATATAACTTTATCAAAGGAGAGGTTAAAATGAGGTTTTCAAAATTATTTTTAGTATTAATTTTATTGTTACTCATGGTTATTGGAGTAGCATGTGGCGCGTCAGAAGAAGAGCAGACAGGTGGAGTCGAACAAAATGAAGAAAATTCGGCAGAAGGAGCTCAAGATAAAAGTGGTGAAAGTGAAGATGGTACTGAATTTAATTTAGTTTCCGAAGGTGAATTAACGTTTGCTGCGTCTGGCGAATTTAAACCATTTAGTTATTTAGAAGACGGTGAAATGGTGGGGTTTGATATTGCTGTAGGTGAAGCAATCGCTGAGAAGCTAGGTTTAGAATCTGTAAAAATTAAAGCTAAGTATGATGGAATCATTATGGGTGTACAAAATAAACGCTACGATATTGCTGTAGCTAGTCACACGATTACAGAAGAAAGAAAAGAAAATGTTAACTTCACACAACCTTATTATTATGCAGGTACACAAATATTCACAAGGCCAGACAGTGATATTGAAAATCCAGAAGACTTGACGGATATGGAAATTGCGGTTTCTAAAGGCTCTACATTTAAAAATGTTGCTATGGAATATACATCTGACTCAAACATTATTGAATACGACAGTGATGTAATGGCACTACAGGCGCTTTCTCAAGGTCGCCACGACGCTGTTATTACAAATAATATTACTGGATTAAAAATAATTAATGATGGTGCTGATCTAATTGGTAAAGCTTATTTGGAAGTAAATAAAGCAGGTGTTGCGGTATCTAAAGAAAATGAAGAATTACTAGACGCTGTTAAAGATGCGTTAGAAGAGCTTCAAACAAGCGGTGAAATTAAGGCGCTTGCAGAAGAGTGGGTTGGTGCTAACATCACTGAAGAACCAGAAATTGATACAGCAGAATAATAGAAATTGCATGCGCACTGAAAATGTACGCATGCAATTCTCAAAAAGGGGTGATTATAAGAGTGTCACATTTTCTAACTACTTTTGTAGAGAACTTTGACATATTTATTGATGCGGCTTTTATTACTTTAAAACTAGCTTTTTATTCCGTTACTTTTGCATTAGTTATTGGACTTGTTATTGCAATGTTAAAAATATCGAGAATCAAACCATTAACTTGGATATCGGATTTATACATATGGATTATTAGGGGTACACCATTAGTTGTTCAAGTGTTTATTCTTTACTATGGTTTAACCAATTTCTTTTTATTATCAGCTTTTTGGTCTGTATCTATTGGGTTAGCTGTTCATATTGGCGCCTACATTGCGGAAGTTATCAGAGGTACTATCCAGTCGATTGATAAAGGGCAGTTCGAAGCAGGGCGCTCATTAGGTATGAATACATTTATGACCTATCGAAAAATTATAATTCCTCAAGCTTTTCGGAGAGCAATCCCTCCTCTGGCTAACCAATTTATTATCACATTAAAAGATAGTGCAATAGCATCGTTTATTGGGGTAGAGGAATTATTTGGAGTTGCAACTGCATATGGTTCCAATGACTTTGATTTTATGACTTATTACTTAATCTCTGCTGTATATTACTTAGTAATTGTCTATATCTTTACATTTATAGTGAACAAGCTTGAGAAAAAACTATCTGCACATGACTAGGGGGGAAATTATGAGTGCCAAAAAAGAAATGATAAGGGTGGAGAAGTTAAATAAATTTTTTGGTGATCTTCATGTTCTAAAGGATGTTGACTTTTCAGTAAATGAAAGTGAAGTAGTTGTTTTGATAGGTGCTAGTGGTTCTGGTAAAAGTACTTTACTGAGGTGTTTGAATTTTTTAGAGATGAAAGATACTGGAAGCATATTTATAGATCAAAATGAAATTGACGAAAGAAAAGAAAACTTGAATTTAGTGAGACAAAGGGTAGGTATGGTTTTTCAACATTTTAATTTATTTCCACACATGACCGTCATGGAAAACGTTACATCTGGCCCGATAAATGTTAAGAAAACACCAAAATCTAAAGCGGAAAGAGAAGGGAAGGAGCTATTAAAGAAAGTAGGACTAGGTGATAAATATGATGTTTTTCCTTCAAGGTTATCAGGTGGACAAAAACAGCGTGTTGCTATTGCACGTTCCTTAGCCATGAAGCCTGATGTTATGCTGTTTGATGAACCAACTTCTGCTTTAGATCCAGAATTAGTAGGGGAAGTATTATCTACTATGAAACAACTAGCAAAAGAAGGTATGACAATGATTGTAGTCACTCATGAAATGGGTTTTGCTAGAGAAGTTGGTGATTCATTGGTATATTTACATGATGGACGAATAGTTGAAACGGGACAGCCCAAAGACATATTTAAAAATCCACGGGAAGAACGAACAAAAGAGTTTCTTGGTACGATATTATAAATATGAGAATACAATTGCATAACTTTTAGCAAAATTACGGTTTGATTTTTATATAAGTGATCACTAGCGTTGCATAAACATATTTTGATTATTCAGTAAAACTATTTATATTTCTTTAAGACAAAAAGTAAAAACCCTAATAAAGGTGACACTGTCCATTTGGTAAAGTTATACATTTAATACTTGGGTACAACGACGACATTTGTTTAAATTTAAATAGGCGTCGAGCTTTTGAAACGCTGTGTCCATATATACGACAGTTTCCACAAGGCAGCCTTTAGCCAGCGGATAATACGGAGCAATGATTTTTTGGTTCCTGTTTATAATTTAATAAGTACATGCAGACAATATGTAATCAAAGCTATTTAAATTTGCAAAGCCGTTTCGCTCATTCTGTAAAAATGCTTGATTTCTACATGTTGTTTAAGCCATTTGATAAAAAGTTCGATTGCTCAGCGCGATCGGTAAACTACATTGATTTCATCTGCTTCCAGATCAAAACGATTAGTAATTAAGTGAAGAACATTCCCTTTTGTATCTGCTACCTCAATGAGTCGAAAAACATTCTCATCCCGATTTTGAGTTGCCGATGTAGACCATTTTATCAGAGAGTACATTGAAATTAGCGGGATATTCAAACGGTTGAATGTCCCGTGTAACTGCATTTTTATTCAGTCTAGAAACGAAGAAGTATTCGTCATGCGATCAAATCGTTCATAGTCGACATAACCACGATTGAATAAATGCATGGCATCTTTTTCGTCAACCAAGACTTCCGTCTGGTTTCTGTCATGTTCGTTTGCAACCGTCATCACTGCTTTGTCTGGATAAACGGTATCTTTTGCCCATGAATACAAGCCGTAAATGTAGTTTTATACTCGCTTTAGTTTTTCGACCCTTCACCCACTTATAATGCGGTAGATTGAGCTGTAGATACTTGAATCAATGGTTTTTAATGACTCTCTTTGGGTGCAGCACCTCATTCAAAAGCGTATCACTCATTACATGTGGACTTTCTGTTTCATGTAGCTATGCTAGTAGCAGCATCTTGATATATAAAGCAGTGGTTGACTTCTTTTTTGTATAATGATCTTGTTTGGTTAAACCTACTTGCTCATCCAATTTTTAAAAATTAATAGGTCTTATCCATTTACCAAATGATAGTCTTTTAGTGTATCTTGTTCATATCAGTTATACTTTGTAATGGGATTTGGGCAGGAACCATCTGTCTCCATCATGAAGGATTTATTTGGATAAAAAGTAAATTACTGTTCATTAAGAATATTAATAATTGTTTGTTTAACTAATGCAAGACTAATGATAAGTCATGAATAAAAAAAGTGCTTAATTTGTAATTATGGTCTTAGGTGGGACGGATAGTGCAGTCCCACTTTTTCTTTAAAAAAACTTTATCAACAACTTTTCTCTCAAGTTAGCCCCCCCCTGCTACCGGCTTGCATGACTTAACGGAGGGTTTGTTATATTAGACCCAAAAGGAATTAGCTATATTAACCATTATTATGCCGATCGATTTGGAATAAGGTAACAAAGCAAGCGATAACTGCCTTTACATTTGGCGAACGGTGTGGACGAGTCGATAAGCCATCACACCTATTTGCAATTTCAATCGATCGTCGGCGGATTTAAGGTTCAACCCTGTTCTTTTTTCAATTTGATTCAAACGGTATCGTAATGTATGTCGATGGATATACAGTTGGTCGGCGGCAGTCTGGATGCTTTGGTTGTTTTTTAAATAAACATCCAATGTATCAATTAAATCGAGACTTTTATTATTTGTTGGAATAATATTTTCCAAGCAGTCCATATAAATGGTGCTTAAATCAATACCCGAATCTTTCATTTCAAGAAGCAGATCATACATCCCGAGGTCATCGTAATGAATAATATTTTTCTCTCTGTATTGAAGCAAACTGAAAAGGCTGACCGCATACCTTGCTTCCCGGGCACTTTTTGCCAGATGAACAACATTATCGTAATGTTTTCCGATGCCGATCGTTAGGGGATCATTGGGAAAAAAGTAAGACCATTGGTCATGGATTTCTTGAGCCAGTTGACGGCAGTACGTCCTGATTTTACGTTTAGTTTCCCCGGTAACGTTCGTTAACAATATTAATGAATCCATTTTTGCTTGTATAAGATGTTGCTTGTTTTTTTGATTTAAAAGCTGCTCAAGGACATGGTACAATTTGTCGTTCCGTTTTTTGCTATCCTTGTTCTTTTTCGGAAATCTAAAGTAAAAGACAGCTTGTTTCAATGACAAATCATAGCCGAGCATTTTGCCATCTTCCATAATGGTATCTTTGTTTGTGAAGTTTCGATTAAAAATATCTTTTAAGAAGTCACCTTGGAGACGCATTTTTGTTTCCTCAACTGCTTCTCTTTTTAAAAATTCAATGGCATAGATCGTTGCGGTATGACCAACTGCTATCTCATCCAGTTCTTTCCACTGTTTGGTTGGCTTTATAATGACGACCCAGCCATAACAGGCTTGTTTGGCTATGATGGGATAAATGGTCATTGTGTATGGGCCTACCTTTTTATGTGTGGTAGTTTCCTCTGCTGAACTTTGTATCAAATCTTTTTGAATGTTTATTTTCAAGTCTTCCAGTTTAACGATCGGTTTTTTATCGAACGTAACATCGATGTTTTGTTTAGTGTAATGGACCACTTCATAAAAATCGTTGTAAATTAGGGTCGTTGCAGATGTCAGTTCGGCCAATGTATTAGTAATTTCAGTCAAGCCCTGATTGTTCAGGACGAGATTGGTCAATTTACGATGAATCGTATTGGAGAATTCCAAAAGGTGCATTTGGTTATTGACGATTTGTTCCAAGAGCCCCTTCGTAATAACGGAAAAATTAATATCTGTAGGTATTTCAATCAGGGGTAATCCACTTTTGTTAGCTGCCGTTATAAAGCTTTCCGGAATTTCCTTCATGTAAAAGCTAGTATTAATGGCAATTCCGGATAATTTGTTGGAAGTTAGCAATTTATAAAACTCATTTAGACGATCTTCATTTTCGTTCATACCAAAGGCAGTTGTAATCAGGAACTCCCCATCTTGCAGTCGGTGCATATCATCGAGGACTTCAACAATTGTTACCCATTTAATCGTATTGTTCAACCCTTTGTGTCCGGCAATCAATTTTGTATCTTTCATTACTGGTAATTTCAGTGCTTCGGAAATATGAATAGCCATCTTTACCTCCTTCTTTTTCTCTATTATACATAGTGTATAACTAAATGAGCGGAATTTCTATTGTGAAGTCGAATGGAACGTTTAATGTGATCCGATATAATTTGATTAACCCTGGCAAATCGAGATTGCAATATATAAAAATAGTTATCTCTGATTATATACAGTAGCAGATTACAAACAATTATTTGACGAGAGGTGAGCATGTGGAAAGATCCCATTTAATTAAACCGATTTTAGATGTCGATTATCCTGTCGCAACTTACGGGAAAGGGATATATTTATATGATCAAGAAGGAAAAAAATATTTAGATGGTTCATCAGGTGCTGTTACGGCATCGATTGGCCATGGGGTGACTGAAGTTGTCGAGGCAATGAAAGAACAAGCAGACAAAGTATCATTTGTTTACCGGTCCCAGTTTGCAAATAATCCAGCGGAAAAATTGGCTAAAAAGTTGAGTGAAATAACGCCCGGTGACCTAAACTGGTCCTTTTTTGTCAACAGTGGTTCGGAAGCAACTGAAACAGCGATGAAGATCGCCATTCAATATTGGCAAGAAAAAGGAAAATATACGAAAAATAAAATCATTTCCCGCTGGATGAGTTATCACGGCATTACATTGGCGGCGTTATCAATGTCAGGATATAACGAAAGACGGGAGCGTTTTACCCAAATATTGGAACAATATCCTACAGTATCTGCACCTTACGAGTATAGACAACCGCGGAATGAAAGCGGTTTATCCGCAAACGAGTTTTATGCGGAGGAATTGGAAAGAGAAATTCATAGACTAGGAAAAGATCATGTAGCTGCATTTATTGCGGAACCGATTGTAGGAGCGGCAGGTGGTGCCCTAACACCATCCGATGGGTATTATCAAGCAATCAAGGAAGTTTGTGAACGGAATGATATTTTATTTATAGCAGATGAAGTAATGACCGGCATGGGTCGGACAGGGAAAATGTTTGCTATTGAACATTGGGCGCCTGTCATTCCTGACTTAATAACGACAGGAAAAGGGATGACAGGTGGTTATACCCCAATGGCAGCCGCTTTGGTTAGTGATCGGATTATGGATCCTATTTTGAAAGGTTCCAAATTAATCATGAGCGGGCATACTTTTAGTGCAAATCCACAATCAGCCGCGGTTTCCCTTGCAGTACTGAATTATATGGAAAAGCATCAGTTAGTGAGAAATTCTGCTGAAAATGGAGTGTACCTGTTTTCTAAAATTGAAGGGTTGGCCGCTTCATCCAAAATTATCGGAGATGTTCGAGGTAAGGGATTATTCGTGGGGATTGAGTTTGTTGCCGACAAAAGGACTAAAGAACCATTTGATAGAGAGATTCAGCTAACGAATACCATTGTTAAACAGGCATTTGAAAATGGGTTGCTCGTTTATCCGGCTGCGGCAGGTGTGAATGGTATAAACGGAAGTGCAATTATTATTGCCCCTCCATTAATCATTACAAAAGCTGAAATTGATGAACTGATCTTACAGTTAGATAAAACTTTCATGGAAGTCGAACAAAAGCTGATAGATAAAGGACATTTAAATATGGATGGGAAGGTGAAAATGCAATGAACAAAATATGTTCCGTAAAAGAAGCAGTTAATATTTTACAAAGTGGAATGACACTGATGATCGGAGGGTTCGGTGGTGTCGGAAATCCACCGACAATGATTCAAGCAATTTTGGACCGTGATATCAATGAGCTTACGATTATAGCAAATGACGCCGGTTTCCCTGAAGTAGGTGTTGGGCGGCTTGTGACAAACGGCAAAGTCAAAAAATTAGTTGCTTCACATATTGGATCCAATCCGGTAGCTGGGAAGTTAATGCATGACGAAAAAATGGAAGTTGTTTTTTATCCGCAGGGAACACTTGTAGAAAAGATCCGAGCAGGTGGTGTCGGGCTGGGCGGTGTACTTGTCGATGTCGGAATAGACGGAATGGCAGCTGAAGGAAGAGAAAGGGTTCATATCAAGGAACAACCTTTTTTAGTAGAACCTGCCTTAACTGCAGACGTTTCCATTGTACATGCGAAGCAGGCCGATCATTTTGGAAATCTTATTTTTGATAAAAGTGCACGAAGTACCAACCCGTTAGTAGCGATGGCTGGAAATATAACAATAGCAGAAGTGGATGAAATTGTCCCAACAGGAGAAATTGACCCGGAGGCGATCGTGACACCAGGAGCATATGTGGACAAAATTATTTTAAGTGAAGGAGTGAATTGGAAATGGGCATGGGAGTGAACGTGCGTCATCAAATAGCTGCACGAGCGGCAAAAGAAATTAAGGATGGAATGATTGTAAATCTTGGCATCGGTATGCCGACCTTAGTTTCCAATTATTTGCCGGATACAATGGGCGTGATGTTTCATGCTGAAAACGGTGTGCTCGGAAGCGGACCCGCTCCGAAAAAGGGCGAGGAGGATGCTAATTTATGTAATGCAGGTGGGCTCCCGGTGACCGTTGTTCCAGGAGCCTCTTACTTTGACAGTACGATGGCATTCGGAATTATTCGCCGTGGCCTCTTAGATGTAACAATACTGGGTGCTTTTGAAGTAAATGAATATGGAGACCTGGCCAACTGGATCGTACCGGGAAAAATTGTTTCCGGAATGGGAGGGGCCATAGAGCTTGCTCAAAAGGCAAAAAAAGTTATCGTATTAATGCGTCACGTTGATAAGAAAGGGAATTCCAAAATCGTCGAACGTTGCTCCTTGCCATTGACGGCAAAGCGAAGTGTAGACTTAATCATCACAGACATGGCTGTTATTCAAGTGGATGCAAAAGGATTAACTTTACTCGAAGTAATGGAGCCGTACAGTGTCGATGAAGTGATTGCCAATACGGTAGCTCCGTTAACTATTTCTGAGGAAGTAACTTCAGTTTCGGTAAAAGGATAGGGCAAGAAGCTTATGTCTATTCGGATTATCGTATGGAAAATTAACAGTGATGCACCATACCCTTTCTTGAATACCCAATCTTTGATCAAAGATCAGAAAGCATAAATTTTGCGCATAGCTGTCTAGCTTAAGCGCCCAGCCCCTCGAGGTCTTAAGCAATAATTCTTCGTGACAAAAACCGTCACTACGAGTTCTTGCTTAAGCTATGCCTGAGGCTGACCAGGGCGCTTGCGCTTTTCTAACTGTTTTTACAGTTATGTTATTTTGACGAGGAGGTTTGCAAATGACAGAAGTAGTTATTGTTTCAGGAGTTCGGACAGCGGTAGGAGCTTTTGGAAAGTCATTAAGGCAAGTTGAAGCGAAAGAACTTGCCCGACAGGTTTTTGAAGCGTTAATAGAAAAGTCTTCTGTATCGAAAACGGACATAAACGAAGTGATCGTAGGGCAAGGCTATGTACATGGGGGAGGACTGAATACCGCTAGAATTGCCTCCCAACAAGCCGGGTTTCCAAAAGAAGTCCCGGCATATGTCGTAATTAAAGCATGCGGATCCAGTTTAAAAGCAATAACAAATGGAGCTGCTAGCATTGCATCCGGTCAGGAGGAAGTTATTATCGCCGGAGGTACGGAAAGCATGAGTAATGTTCCGTATCTCGTGAAAAATCGCTGGGGATCAAAGTTTGGAAATGTTCAAATGGAAGATGCGCTTTTGACGGATGGGCTTACATGCTCTCTTGGAAATGAGCATATGGGAGTGACGGCAGAAAGGCTTGCGCAAAAATATGACATTTCCCGAGAAGAACAGGATCAATTTGCCTATCAAAGTCATCAAAAAGCAATACGAGCGATAGAAGCAGGTAAATTTCGAGAGGAAATTGCTCCGGTGAAGATGACGAATAGAGGAAAACCTAGTGTGTTTTCAACTGATGAATCTGTTCGTTATGATATTAACTTGGACAGATTAGCTCACTTGCCTGCGGTTTTTAAAAAGGACGGATTCGTTTCAGCAGGAAATGCTTGTCCGATGAATGATGGGGCTGCAGCTGCTTTGCTTATGTCCAAAGAAGCGGCGGAAGCAAAGGGGTTGCAGCCGCTTGTAAAAATAAAAGCGTATGCCAGTGCCGGGGTGGATCATGAAATAATGGGGATAGGTCCTGTTCCCGCAACAAGAAAAGCACTGCAAAAAGCAGGCTTATCACTGGAAGATATTGGTCTAATTGAATTAAATGAAGCGTTTGCTGCACAAGCGCTCGCAGTAATAAAAGAATTAAAATTGCAGCCGGACAAAGTAAATGTGAATGGTGGAGCTATTGCACTTGGTCATCCGGTAGGTGCAACCGGTGCAAAATTAACAGTTACACTTATGAATGAAATGATCCGTTCCAAAATCCGTTATGGAATGGTAACATTATGTATGGCTGGGGGAATGGGAATCAGTGTAATTTACGAAAATATGAATTTGTAAAAAAGGACGGGTTAAGATGAAAGATCAATTACGTAACTGGATAAAAGAAAACCAGGAAGAAAGTATTCGTCTTTTGCAGAAGCTTGTACAATTACCGAGCACACAAGGCAAAGAAAAAGAAGTACAGGATTTCGTAGCAATAAAGCTTTCTGATCTGGGGTTTGATGTCGATCTTTGGGAACTTGACGGTAAAGAATTAAAAAAACATCCGTATTTTTATTCCTCAAGGGAAACGTTCGAAGGGAGCCCGAATGTTGTCGGTGTTTTGAAGGGCAGTGGAAAGGGCCGTTCCATTATTTTAAATGGACACGTCGATGTCGTGCCGGCAGGAGATGTGAAACAATGGGAGCATGGGCCATATAGTGGCAATATTAGTGATGGCAAATTGTACGGGCGTGGTTCCACCGATATGAAAGGTGGAAATGCAGCACTCATGATTGCGATGGAAGCGATTCGGTCGCTCGACATCCAGCTGAAAGGGGATGTCATTTTCCAAAGTGTTGTTGAAGAGGAAAGTGGTGGCGCTGGTACGTTGGCTGCTGTATTAAAAGGATATACAGCAGATGCAGCTATTATTCCTGAGCCGACCAATATGAAAATTTTTCCGAAACAGCAAGGATCAAAATGGTTTCGAATTACAGTAAAGGGCCGCACAGCACATGGTGGAACGCGTTATCTTGGTGTAAGCGCAATTGATAAAAGCTTTCAAGTTGTTGAGCATATTAAAAAACTGGAAAAAGTGAGAAATGATCGTATTGATGATCCGTTGTATGATGCTACGCCCGTACCAATCCCGATCAATATAGGTAAAATTGAAGGTGGGGACTGGCCTTCATCCGTACCTGATGTGGTTCAATTGGAAGGACGCATTGGAATCGCTCCAAATGAAAGCATAGAAGATGCACAACAGGAACTGGAAGCATGGATCGAAAAGTTGGATGAAACGGATGAATGGTTTAAAGAAAGTCCTGTTGAATTAGATTGGTTTGGCGCGCGGTGGGTGCCGGGTGAAATAGCCAATGACCACCCGCTTATGGAAGCATTAACGAACAACTATTCAAATGTGCTTGGAGGGCAACCGACAGTCGAAGCTTCTCCTTGGGGCACCGATGGGGGATTACTCACGCAAGTAGGCAATACTCCTTCCGTCGTATTTGGACCTGGGGTCACAAGCATGGCCCACTTCCCGAATGAGTATATTGAGCTGGAAAAGATTTTTCAAGCAGCTGAAGTTATTGCTGGAACGATTATCGATTGGTGTGGCGTCGATAAATAGACCGGCAGAGGAATGCCATATGTTTAGTAATTTTTGAAATCGCTTATAAAGTACGATATACTTATCGATGTTATGTAAATAATGAAAGGAGAAATGCAGCATGATCGTAAAATCATTGGAAGACATAGCAGGAACAGAAGACGAAACATCAGGTGAAACATGGACGAGCCGCCGTTTTATCATGAAAAAGGATAACGTTGGTTTCAGCATGAATGACACGATTATCAAAGCAGGTACAGAAAGCTATTTCTGGTACAAAAACCATATCGAAGCTGTTTATTGTATCGAAGGAGAAGGCGAAGTGGAAACACTTGCGGACGGAAAAGTATATCCGCTTAAAGCCGGCACAATGTATCTTTTGGATAAGAATGACAAACATTACTTACGAGCAAAAACACAAATGAGAATGGTTTGTGTATTTAACCCACCGCTTGTAGGAACAGAAACACATGATGAAGATGGAGTTTATCCATTATTAACAGAGTAAAAACGGTGAAGGGGCTGGCAATTGTCAGTCTCTTTTGTTTATTGGATTTCTAAAACTGCAAGCCATGATGTCCAAGAAAGATGCGGTCGCCATGAAACGGTCTTTAATATACGGAAATCCTGTAACCTCGGCAGACGCTCATGTAATATATGTTTCCGTATCTTTTGCTTGTAAAAGTTTCCCTCGCCGTTGTATATAGAAAATCTCCTATTAGGCTTAAAACTTCCGCCAAGGTGTTAATCTATTATCATCTTCAAGTATTAAAGATATCTTATTAATGTCGTTGGACCATACTTTGAAAGCGTTGTGAAACATATTGATGAAAAGACAGATATACTTAAAGGTCCATTAGAAGACCAACAAAGGGTTATTGATACTCTATCGGTTAGGTCTGTGAAGCAGGAAGGCAAAATACTAGGCATTAAACACATTGTGAACCAGCAATAAAAGCTGTTTTTCTCTTTTTACAGATTTTCCGAACGAGAAAGCCCATGCAGGCCGGAGCCCGTCTTTAGACATGGGATGAGAGTGGGGACGCCCAAAGCTGTCCAATAAACAAACTTTCATCGGTAAAAATGAATTAAAAAATATTTGAAAATGCTTGTCTTGTCTTGTTCAATAGGTTATAATGAGAACAAATGTTCCTGTTGGAGGTTTTCAAATGTCTAAAAGACGTTCCCCAAGCTTTGTTCTGTCCCTGGAATTAAGAAAGGATCCGGCGCTTTTCTCCGTTATTGCCAACAACTTGGAAATCTGCCGTGTCATGTACAATACTGTCCTTGGCTCATACCTTAAATTGGAAACCCAAATGAAACGTGAAAGAAAATATAAGAAATACATCCGACAGTGGAAGGCTGTATCCAAAAAACTGGAACAGGATCATGAAAATCCATCATTGATACAGGATAAAAAACATATTGAAGCACAATTAAGTGATTTGCGGAAAAAATATCAACTCACAGAATACGCCTCCCATCATTGGGTGAAACCCGTTCGGCAACACTTTGGAAACAGGGTCAACGCCGCCTTTGCCCAAAAAACGGTTTCAAGGGCGTGGTTTGCCTTTCGTGAGAAGCTATTCGGCAAAGCACAAAAAGTTCACTTCATTCAAAAAGGGAAGATGAAGAGTTTTGAAGGGAAAACAAATGACACCGGTTGGCGATATATCGACAGGCATATCGTGTATAAAGATCTGCGTACGTCTCTGATCATCAAGAAGCATGATGCCTATGCGCAGCAAGTTATATCAGCGATCGAGGAAAAAGAGCCGTTTTCCTATACGACTCGGGATAAAGGCGGAACGAAAACGATTGATGATCACACAAGGGTCAAATATGTTCGTATTGTTCAAAAAAAAATTAGAGGCAAGATCCGTTATTTTGCTGATCTGGTTATCAACGGCTACCCACCCTCAAAAGGAAAGGCCATTGGAAAGGGTAGAGTAGGCCTGGATATTGGCACATCATCCCTTGCCGTCTCTTCTTTATCACATGTATCACTCGTTAATTTGGCGGAAGACGTTCAGCCGGTTTCCGACAAAATTAGGTTGGTGCAGCGGAAAATGGACCGCTCGAAACGTGCGATGAATCCAGAAAATTATCATGCGGATGGAACGATCAAAAGAGGAATGAAAACGTGGGTATTTTCCAAACGTTATCATATCCTCCGGTCAAGTTTAAAAGCGTTACACCGCAAACAGGCGGTGATTCGAAAACAATCCCACCAGCGATTGGCCAATGAAATTCTCGGTTTCGGGAATCAATTTAATATCGAGACGATGAACTTCAAGGCATTGCACCTGCGAAAAAAGGAAACAACGATCTCCGCAAAGACGGGTAAATATATCCGTAAGAGACGTTTCGGCAAAACGATTGGCCACCGGGCACCCGCCATGTTTGTAAGCATACTGGAAGAGAAGGCCAAGCGATTGGGCGGTTCGTTACTCAAGGTGAACACACACCGATTTAAAGCAAGTCAATACTGCCACCAACGCAATACATATGTTAAAAAGCCATTATCCGAGCGGTGGCATAGAATAGATGAAGGCATCTGTATTCAACGCGATCTATACGCCGCTTTTCTGTTGATGAATTCCAATGCTAAGGGAACAAAAGCAGACCGAAAGAAATGTCTGGCAACATTTGACTCTTTTAAACGCCTGCATAATCAGGAAGTCCGGCAAATTGTCAATCAGCAAAAAATAATTTTCAACTCAGGAATACGGTTCCAATCATAACTAATCAGAGGCGAATCCCCATAGGCGGTGTGATGCCACCGGGCTTGTGAAAGCCAAAAGATGCGGTCGTTAATGGCAACAGAGGTTGCTTTGGCCAGCGAACGTTCTGAAGGACATTTGTCCAGTGCCTTGAACTGCCCCAAATGCCGAGTGTATGCACATACAACTGTGGCTGCCGGTCGGGAGAAGGCAAATGGACTTTAGAACCCCACTGCTTTAGCTGTGGGAGTATCAGAAATACAATTAACGAAAAAGAAGTCGTTTGTGTGATTGGTGCCTCAGGTTCAGGTAAAAGTACATTCCTGCGTTGTTTGAATTTACTGGAGGATGTCACGTCAGGAAGCATCGAAATAGACGGGGTTGATTTGACCAATCCGAAACCAAATATTAATGAACTCCGAATTCAGGTTGGTATGGTGTTTCAGCACTTTAACTTATTTCCGCATATGACTGTGTTGGATAATATTGTGCTCGGACCGATGAAAGTAAAGAAAATTACTCGGGCAGAAGCAGAAGCAACAGCTAAAAGTTTACTAGAAAAAGTTGGTCTGGCGGATAAAGTAAATGTATATCCCGGAAGTTTATCCGGTGGCCAAAAACAACGAGTTGCAATTTCGCGCGCGTTGGCAATGAATCCGAAAGTAATGTTATTTGACGAGCCAACATCCGCCCTTGACCCGGAATTGGTCGGGGAAGTATTGGGTGTTATGAAAGATTTGGCTCAAGAAGGAATGACAATGGTCGTTGTAACCCACGAGATGGGCTTTGCCAGAGAAGTTGGCGATCGGGTCTTGTTCATTGATGAAGGTATTGTGAGAGAAGAAGGCGAACCGAATGAAATGTTCAAAAATCCGAAAAGTGAACGTCTACAATCGTTTTTAGGGAAAATTTTATAAATTACACGAAAACATTCTTAATTTTATTCGTTATCCATTCAAAAAGATAGCAAAGCAACACCAAGAATACGTTACGGCGCATTCTTGGTGTTTTTTATGTGCGGTGGAAAGTATGGTAAACTTCACGCGGGAGGCCGCCGTGTGCCCGAAAAGTATGGAATGTGGCTGTTTAGGTCACGCAGGATGCCGCCACGTGCCCGAAAAATATGGAATGTGGCTGTTTAGGTCACACGAGAAGTCGACACGTACCTTAAACTGGAATACTTAATGTATTCAAGTTTAGGGGTTATTTTATGTCTAAAGAAGTAATAGATTAAAAAATAACGATAAAAATGTATTGATAAACAATAAATTGTGTTAAAATCAAATTAGAAATAAACAATTGAGGTGCTTTTTATGAAAGGAGAAACAATCTTTTTAAAGTTCATTGTTGTTCTTATGGGACTTCCTGTACTTACTTTATGTATATTTGTATTGCCTAAAATAGCTGCATTTTTTGCAGAATTAAATCCAACGTTAGATTATTTGCAGTATCTCTTTTTAATCGGATTGTATGTAACGGCAATAGCATTTTTTGTTGCATTGTACCAGACGTTAAGACTTTTAAGCTATATTGACAAAAACCGGGCATTTTCGGATTTATCGGTCAGTGCTTTAAAGAATATTAAATACTGTGCCATTACCATCGGCGCCATATATGTCGTATTGATGCCACTCATATATCTCATGGCAGAGGTAGACGATGCTCCAGGAATCATATTAATTGGAATGGTCATTATTTTTGGTTGCATGGTGATTGCAGTCTTTGCTGCTGTTCTTCAAAAGCTATTAAAAAATGCCATCCATATAAAAGCGGAAAATGATTTAACGGTCTGAGGTGAATAAACATGGCGATTATAATCAATATGGATGTAATGCTTGCTAAAAGGAAAATCAGCGTAACAGAACTTTCGGAAAAAGTGGGAATAACAATGGCAAATATTTCAATTTTAAAAAATGGAAAAGCAAAAGCGATTAGATTTTCTACTTTAGAAGCTATATGCAAGGCATTAGACTGTCAGCCTGGAGATATTTTAGAATACCGAAGCGATGAAGGCACCGAAGATTTATAAAAAGGAGAAGTGAATAAATGAAAAACGGTGGTAAATCTATACACGTTACTCGTGATTCTTTCGGTTTCATTACGGAGGTTGGACAGAGGAAATCTTTGGTCGCACAACTCAACAAAACACTAAAACAACTAATTCGTTTTGGTTGCGAGCAGGCACTATCCTGTTTGTTTCCTGTAGTTGTTTTTGCCTCTTTGGCTCTTACACAAATTGTACCACTTCCTTTCCTACCACGGTACGACTGGCTACTCATTATCTTCCTTCTAATGCAGATCTGGATGGTGCGTTCAGGACTTGAAACACGGGACGAACTAAAAGTGATCACACTGTTCCACCTTATAGGACTTGCTCTTGAGATTTTTAAGGTACATATGGGTTCCTGGTCTTATCCAGAGGAAGGTATGTTTAAAATACTTGGAGTTCCTTTGTATAGCGGATTCATGTACGCAAGTGTAGCTAGTTATCTTTGCCAGGCGTGGAGAAGATTAAAGGTAGAATTGGTTAGGTGGCCTCCGTTTTTGGTAGTTGTACCTCTTGCAGCTGCAATTTATTTGAACTTTTTCACCCACCATTATTGGATGGATGTTAGGTGGGTCTTAGCTGGACTCGTCATTATCGTTTTTTGGCAGACATGGGTCACCTACGACGTTGGCGGAGCGCTTTACCGTATGTCACTCGCACTTTCTTTTGTGCTCATCGGATTTTTTGTATGGATAGCCGAAAATATAGCAACGTTTTTTGGGGCTTGGAAATATCCAAACCAAACCGATGCATGGAGTCTCGTTCATCTAGGAAAGGTAAGTTCATGGGTTTTATTAGTAATTGTTAGTTTTCTTATCGTAGCGACGTTAAAGCAAGTTAAGGGAAAATTTCGCTAATAAAGGGAGTACTAAATGTGCTTTTACATTCTTGGAAAACTAGAATACCTGATTGGAATTCATTAAAAAATGGAAACGCTCGACAGCACAGGAGCAACGCTCGTCAACATGACAGCAACGCTCACCAGCAGAGGAGTAACGCTCGTCAGCGCAGGAGCAACGCTCGTCAGCATAGGAGCAACGCTCGTCAGCATGAGAGCAACGCTCGTCAACATAGGAGCAACGCTCGTCAGCACAGGAGCAATGCTCGTCAGCATGAGAGCAACGCTCGTCAACATGACAGCAACGCTCATCAGCATAGGAGCAACGCTCGTCAGCATGAGAGCAACGCTCGTCAGCACAGGAACAACGCTCGTCAGCATGGGAGCAACGCTCGCCACAGTGTAAGCAACGCGCATCAAGGCAATGTAATCATCCGCCAATAACACCAAATGAATACCTTTTCATAAATACTGTAAATGTTTGTTCGAAATGTTAAACTGAAAAAGTAACGATCATTATATAAGTTTTAAAAATAAATTTTCTTAATTTACTATTCGAAGGGGAATGTTGTATGAGAACAGAGGAATATGTGAAATTGGATGCAACAGCCATGGCGGAATTGATTGCAAAAAAAGAAGTTACACCCATTGAATTATTACAGACAAGTTTTGAACAGTTGGAAAAAGTGAATCCTGAAGTAAACGGGATAGCACACAGCCGAAAAGAGAAAGTAATGAAAGAGGCCGAAAGTCGGTCTTACGAAAATGGACCATTTGCCGGCGTTCCCGTATTAATGAAAGACATCTCGCAAGCTGTAGCAGGAGAGCGACTTACAGGTGGCACTAAACTTCTTGAACAAATAATAGCCGAGCAAGACTCACATTTCACACGAAAATTTCGTGATGCGGGCTTTTTGTTTATGGGGCATACGAAAACGCCGGAATTTGCTTTAAAAAATATAACGGAGCCGCAACTGCATGGAGAAGCACGAAATCCATGGAATACTGACCATTCACCGGGTGGATCAAGCGGGGGATCATCTGCTTTAATTGCTGCTGGTGTTGTTCCGCTTGCAGGTGCCAGCGATGGTGGAGGCTCCATTCGAATTCCGGCATCTTTTACGAGTCTATTTGGGCTTAAGCCAACAAGAGGGAGAACGCCTGTGGGTCCTGGTGCTGGTCGTGCATGGCAAGGAGCGGCAATTGACTTTGTATTGAGCAGAACGGTTCGAGATAGTGCAGCTATGCTTGATGTGCTACAAGTGAATCAGCCGGAAGCAGCATTCCAAGCACCATTATTTACAGGCAGTTATGAAGAAAAAATGAAACAACCATTATCTCAATTAAAAGTTGCTTATACAACGAAATCACCGGTTGGTACGCCAGTTTCTGAAGATGCGAAACAGACGGTAGAAAAAACGGTGAAATGGTTAGAACAACAAGGGCACATCGTAGAGGAAAAAGAAAATGGTGTGGACGGAATTCAACTCATGCATGATTACTTTATAATGAACAGTGGGGAAATGGCTACAGTAATGAAACAATTAGAAAAAGCGTTCGGTAGAGAATTAACAGCAGATGATGTTGAAATAGAAACGTGGATGCTTAATGTTGCAGGTAATTCCGTGTCAGCAGTGGAATTTTCCGAAAGCCTTGCTTCCTGGGATGTTGCCGCTGCTCACATGACTAAGCTGCATGAAACGTATGACTTTTACATTACGCCTTCAAGCGCATTTACTGCCCCAAAGGTAGGGGAGCTATCTTTTTCAAAAGAAGAACAAATGAAATGGCGGACGTTGATCGAGGCAGCGGATAAACAAAAACAGCAAGAACTCATTTATGACATGTTTTTACCAAGCTTGACTTACACACCATTTACGCAACTTGCAAATTTAACCGGACAACCGGCCATGAGCTTGCCGGTTCACATCGCGACTAATGGACTGCCGATAGGAGTACAAGTAATTGCTCAAAAAGGCAGAGAAGATCAGTTATTAAAACTTGCTTATGAAATGGAGCAAACCGATCTTTGGGTAGGGATGAACGGCAATCCGTATTTTGCATAAGACATCTATGACCCTTAATTCAATAACAGATACATTTACACTAGCAACGCGGGTGAGGTATATCTATTATTCATCCGCTACGGTTGAACACTCTGACCACCCAAACAAAAGGAGTTCTAAGCTATCAGATTTCATACGATTGGTATCAGGTAAAATTAACTAGGTTTAAAGTCCGTATAATAGAATATAGACTTTCATTTATGGTAAGGTTGAAGTAGCTAATCGAAATTTACTTCAACGGAGGTGCCAATGGATGGCTACGATCTTAAAACGGAGAAACAAGCGAATTACGATTCCCGATTTCTCAGCAAGTGATTTGCCTCTTAATGAGGTTTCAGAAGATATACAAGAAATTATTAAACTAGTTCAATTATCGAAAAAGGATATTGAACATTTGACCCTTATAGATGAGTTGATGGAAGAACACGCCCCAATTATTGCCGATCGGCATTATGCAATGATCATGGATATACCCGAGATTCGGACTATCTTTAACGAATATACAACATATGATCGTTATGTGACCGCCATTATCCATTATTATAAGCAACTGACAAAACCGCAATTTAACAACGAATATATTGCATACCGTAAAAAAATAGGAAAGATTCATAGTCAAATTAAATTGACGGAAGAATGGTATATTGGATCGTATACACGTGTTTTCGAATATTTGATTCCGTTTATTACTGCTCGCTTCCAGTCGAATCCACATCAACTTGCTAATATATTAGTGGCGCTGCAACGTATGATAACTTTTGATACGATTCTGGTATTGGAGGCTTATAAAGAAGCGAATGATTATGAACGAATTGAAAACATCAGTGATGCGATGGATGAAATAACTAAAATTGATGAAGTGGGTAATTTACTAACCGTTGTACACCAGACGACAAATGAAACAAATGATGTTAATCAGGCAACACAACAATTAAATAAATCGGTAGATGACATTGCGAAAAACGCGAATAATGCTTCGGAACAAACGAATATGATGGTAAAACAGGCGGGTGAAAGTAAAGCAGTAGTCGAATCATCGCTAACCGGATTTTTAGAGATGATCCATGACTTTCAACAATCGAAGGATAATTTTCAGCAGTTGACGGATAAAGTGAATAATATATCCGAAGTGATCGATTTTATAAAAAATATTGCCGATGAAACGAATTTGCTCGCATTGAACGCCTCAATTGAAGCGGCACGTGCAGGTGAACACGGACGTGGATTTGCTGTTGTCGCGAGCGAAGTGCGTAAACTTGCAGAACAAACGAAAACTTCAGTTGAAAATATTACGACAGAAATTGTTGATGTACAAAGGGAGTCAGCTCACGTTAGTAAAGATATAGAAAATTTTTCTGAAACGTTAAGTAAACATGTAGAACAGACAAACGTATCGATGAAAGCCATTGATCAAATCATGCAGCACGTAGATGAGGTTAATCAAGCTATTAATACCATTGCTACGATTACGGTGCGAGAAGCGGAAGCAACAGAGGAAATTACGAATAAAATGAATACGTTAAAAGGGCACTTTGATAACACGAAAGAATTAACAATGTTAACAGGTAAATCCGTATACACTGCTGGGCTGGGAGTGGATAAAATAAGAAAAGGTTCATTAAAGGACATAAAATCCCTGACTGAAAAGCAGCAAGAAAGAATATCGGAGACAGAACGAAAGATACACGCATGGATGCAATATAATAAAGAAATTGGATTCGACCAATCAGTCAAGAATGGAAGTTTTGAAAAATAATTAAAGCTAGTATGAGCAATACATATATGAATATACGTATAAACGACTGATCTTGGTCGAATTCTAGTCTATGATACTATTTAGAGAGCATGAGTTTTCATGCTCCCCCACCCCATTTTTGACATTCACACGACAGGTCATGTATCATTTCTCCTTACCCCTTCCTGCCTAATTGAAACAAGTTTCTTATCCAACATTAACCCACACTTACTTACTGACCATTGACATCTAATTAGATTGATCGTAAGCAATAGGATATCTTGATAGGCAATTAAACCATTTTATTCGCGGGTTCGGATGAAGATGCCTTTTTTTTCAAGGTCAGAAAGTATAAAAATTTTGCGCATAGTTGTCTAGCTTAAGCGCCCAGCCCCTCGAGGTCTTAAGCAAGAATTCTTCGTGACAAAAACCGTCACTACGAATTCTTGCTTAAGCTTGTCGGGGCTGAACAGGGCGCTTGCGCTTTTCTTAGTTGATTTCGGTGATGAATGACGTTAATTTCTGCTCCAATCGTTAAGATCAATCCTGTTAAGAAAAACCAGATCATTAAAATAATAATTCCGCCCATGCTTCCATATGTTGCTGAATAATTACCGAAGTTACTCACGTAAAAAGAAAACCCTAACGAAATCAAAATCCATAACGTACTTGCAGTTAGCGCACCCGGAATAATATGTTTAAATGGTATCTTTTTATTTGGCGCAAAGTGGTAAAGAGCTAGTAAAATGAATCCGATGATCAATATGCTAAATACCCACCTGGCAAATTGTAAAAGGATCACCATAGATGAACTGATGCCAATCCAAGAGTCAAAAAAATCAATGATGACGTTTCCGAATATTGGCAGTAGGATGGAAATGATAATGGATGCAATCATTCCAAGCGTAAGGACGATGGCAAGGAGTCTAACCTTTATAAACGACCTTGACTCATCCACTTCATATGCTTCGTTGACTGCTTTGATGAAGGCGTTAATTCCATTGGAGGTAGCCCATAAAGAACCAATGATCCCAAAGGTAAGCAGCCCTCCGCGCGGCGTTTCAATGATATTAACAATGTTTTCGGAAAATATGGTAGCGATCCCGCTTGGTAATAGGTCCTCTAATAGAGATATGATATTTTGCGGATCAATATTTAAATAGGGAATGATCGTAAAACATACGATAAGTAATGGAACGATGGAAAGTAAATAGTAATATGCTTGGGCAGCAGCAAGCAGTGGTATGTTATCTTTTTTAACCTCAATTTTTAGTGCTTTTACATAATTTACTAGAGTTGTCATGTAAAATCCTCCAATAATATAATCGTATACGGATTATATACCCTTATTTTATTTAAACAAACGGCGTAAATACTGACAAAGAAGGGTATGATAAAAATTAAGCATTTCAAATTGGAGTACAGTATAAAAATTAGTGCTCATGTACATTCTGTATATGTATAGAAGTGAATAACACAAGTTGTATTCTAATGAGTGCTTTTAGTATAGTTAATGTAGATGATGAAGATTGTTAATTTGGGAGGATTATAGATGCTTGAATATAGTGAAAAGCTTGAAAAAGTATTAAACAACATAAATCAAATCATTATTGGAAAAGAAAACATTGTGACACTAAGCATTGTCGCATTGTTGGCACGTGGGCATGTGTTATTGGAAGACGTACCTGGAGTAGGGAAAACAATGCTCGTACGAGCGCTTGCGAAATCTCTTGATTGCTCCTTTAATAGAGTTCAATTTACTCCTGATTTATTACCTTCTGATGTTACCGGTGTATCCATATTTCATCCTCAAAAACTAGAGTTTGAGTTTCGCAGTGGACCAATTTTTGGAAATATTATTTTGGCAGATGAAATTAATCGAACATCGCCGAAAACACAATCCGCATTATTGGAAGGAATGGAAGAGCAAAGTGTAACTGTCGATGGTACAACGATGTCCTTGAATGATCCGTTTTTTGTAATGGCAACACAAAACCCGATCGAATATGACGGAACGTATACACTTCCGGAAGCACAACTGGACCGATTTCTTTTTAAATTAAACATGGGTTACCCTGATTTTAATGAAGAAATGCAGCTACTCAATCGTTCTTCAGGCGATCAGCAGCTTGAAAGCATTTTGCCTGTTTTGAGTAAAGAAGACTTACTCAAAATCCAAAAAGCAGTTCAAACCGTATATATTGCTGAAAATGTCCAACGTTATATTGTCCAGTTGGCTACAGAAACGAGGAATCATCAGCATGTTCGGTTAGGCGTCAGTCCGAGAGGTTCCATCGCTTTAATGGAAGCGGCAAAAGCATATGCTTATATTTCCGGTCGTGAATACGTTCTTCCGGATGATGTGAAATATTTGGCGCCATTTGTATTTACTCATCGGATGCGATTAAGTGCTGAAGCCGGTTATGAAGGATTTACGAGTGATCATGTGATAGATGAAATTATTGAAAGTTGTGATATACCGATTCGAAAGGAAACAATTTAATGAAAACGGGTTTGCGAACATTTGTCGGTTTTGTTTTAATTATTGTGCTTTTGATTGCCTTGTTTTCCTACGCTATGTTTCAAGGTGGATTTGTAAGCTGGTTTTTATTTTTTAGTTTTTTTCCAATTGGTATTTATCTTATTAGCCTGTCTCTTTATCCAATTTCGAACTGGAAAATAACAAGAGAGCTATCACGCTCCGTTGTACAGGCTGGCGAAAAAATTACTGTGACGATTACCGCAAGAAGGCTTGTTCCCTATCCACTTGCTTATTGTCTGTTGGAGGATATGTTACGTACGGGATTTAAAGAGGATCCTTGCGATAATAAGAAAGCTCAATTGATGAAAGAGCCTTTGCACATGAAAGAAACAGGGAAAACACTCCTTTTTCCATGGTTCCAGAGGACTATACACTATACGTATGAAATCGATGCTGTAACTCGTGGAGAGCATTACTTCACGCATCTGTACGTGGAAACTGGAGATCTGTTTGGATTTATTCAAAAAAAACATATGCGACCGCTGCATGATGAATTAATTGTTTATCCACGCAAGCGTGCGATTCGCATAAAGAAAGTACTTAATGAAGAAAAGGACGTTTCGACATCCGTGTTTGCTAAACCGTCAAACGATGTGCGAAGCAGTCGGGAATATGTGCCAGGGGATAACTTATCTTGGATCGATTGGAAACAAACAGCTCGGAAAAGTAAAATGATGACGAAAGAGTTCGAGCGAGAGGAAAAAAGCGGCAAACATATCATTTTGAATGCATCGGATTATAATGGGAATGCACTTGCATTTGAAGCAGCAGTTGAATTGGCTTTTTCTATTATCAACAGTAAGTGGAATGATCCGGCTACATTTACAACAATCGGAGCCACAACAGCTTCTTTTCCTGTGTTTAAAGATGCCGATGCACAGGAAAATATTGCTCGTCATCTAACAAGCCTTCAACCCCGTGGCAATCAGTTTTCTCTCGTTTTTAAAGTAACGCTTATCCAGCAAAAACGTACTTCCATTAACATTCTTATTACACCACGACTGGATAAGCAGATGGCAGAAACGATTGTTCAAATGATACAGCAGCTTTACTCGATCACGGTTATTTTCGTTCGATTTGAAAAAACGACTTCCGTTGCTGAACAAGAGCTAATTCATATGCTACGGAAGAGACAAGCGAACGTTTATACAGTTTCGGAAAAGCAATGGAGAAAAAAGGTAATTGAGGTGAATGCATAATGACCGACAGCCGTGCAGTCCCATTTTTTTATTCCGTATTTATTTATTTGTGCGGACTTTTTTTATTTTTGGAGTGGTTGTATCCGTTAAAAATAGTAACAGATACGAGTGATATTACGGTTTTTATCATTTTTACCGTCTTTTGCTTTTTGCTCTCCTTATTTCAAGTTAAATGGTGGATTGCTTTTACATTAAAAGGGGCGGGGCTCCTTTTCATCGTACATGCATTATATGGACGAACACCTTTTTTTAGTGTCATTTGGCTAGAAGAGTTATGGGTGGAAGCGGCTTTTAACATGGAAGCATTCTTTTCCCGCGACTGGTATTTAATGACAGATATGTTTCGGAGCATGTTGTTGCTCGGTTTAATTTGGTTAATGAGTTATTTGGTTTATTATTGGTTCGTTGAAGCGAAACGTATATTTCTGTTTATTTTATTAACCTTTATTTATATAACGATATTGGATACATTTACAGGATACCAAGCCGAAATGGCAGTTATTAGAACGTTCATCCTCGCATTTGTTGCCCTTGGCCTAACAAATGTTATGAAAAAGACGGAACAAGAATCACTCCGTTTATCATGGTTAAAACATTTACCTGCTTGGATCATTCCATTAGCAGTTGTTGTGTCTGTCTCGGCTATAATTGGATATGCTGCTCCAAAGGTCGGTCCACAATGGCCTGATCCTGTACCTTATATAAAGAAAGCTGGGATGAGTGAAGATGAAAAAAATAAAGACGCCGAAATAAAGAAGGCAGGTTATGGAGAGGATGATTCCAGACTTGGAGGTTCTTTTGAACAAGATCATACTCCTGTTTTCCGGGCAGTAGTGGACAGCGAGCATTATTGGCGGGTGGAAACGAAAGACATCTATACAGGAAAAGGATGGATACAATCAAAGGAACCGGCATATGAGACCCAAATGAAGGATAATATTATGTTGCGAACGTTTTCTGATAATACAGACACCATATCTAAAAGGGCTGAAATTGACTTCCAAGGAAACAACCCGATGGAGAAATTAATTTATCCATACGGTATTCGAGAAGTACATACGGAAATAAATACGCAATTGCGTTTGAACAGGGAAACAGAAGCAATTGAAACCAAAGTTGCCGGTGAAACAGTCCGATTGGATAACTATGCGATGACATATGAAGAACCGCAATTTTCGGTTAAGGAACTGCAAAAGGCAACCGCTCAAGACCCACAGCGAATTAAAGACCAATACACCGTGCTCCCGGATAAACTGCCACAACAAGTATATGAACTAGCAGAGGAAGTCGCTGCTTCTAAGATGACCCGGTATGAAAAAGCACTTGCAATAGAACAGTATTTTAACCGGAACGGATTCGTTTATCAGACGGAAAACATCCCGGTTCCTAAAGAGGAAGAAGATTATGTTGATCAATTTTTGTTTGATACGAAACGGGGCTACTGCGATAATTTTTCCACGTCGATGGTCGTCATGCTTCGTACATTGGACATACCAGCAAGGTGGGTGAAAGGATTTACGAGCGGCGAAAAAATAGGCGAGGTTGAAGATGGGCAGGACGAAATGGACATTTATGAAATCACAAATGCCAATGCCCATTCTTGGGTGGAAGTGTATTTTCCGGAAATTGGCTGGGTGCCGTTCGAGCCAACACAAGGATTCAATAATTTAGCTGATTTTTACAGCGAAACTCCGACCGATAATGAGCCGGATGAGGAAGAAAATGAGCCAGAATCTAATGATGAAGAAGAGGAAGAAAAGGAGCAGGAAAAACCGACAGACAGTAAAAACAGCGCGGCCTGGAAATATATCATTGCAGGCATTATCGTTAGTAGTCTTATTTCTATTATTATTTATAGAACACGATTCCGTTGGCAAACGTTGTTATTAACAAAAAAATTGGAGCATAATAACAATGTCAAAACTTATGAACAAGCATACCTTCATTTGTTAAACGTTCTACGTGTTAAAGCTGTCGCCAAAAGACCAGATCAGACGTTAAGGGAGTATGCGAAAATAATCGACCAAAAATACGGCACAAACGAAATGGAACTTCTAACAAATTATTATGAACAAATGTTATATAATGATAAACTAAAGAACATAAATGGCGAAACATTTTTTCATGTTTGGAAGCGACTTATGAAACAAATCTTCTCATAAAAAATTTCAACTTGCGAATTCAGGCAAAAGTAAGGGGTAGATAAAATGGATGAAATGGTAATCGTATTGGATTTTGGGAGTTCTTATAACCAACTTCTAACAAGGAAAATTAGAGGAATGGGTGTATATAGTGAACTGCATTCCCATAAACTGACAGCAACTGAAATAAAAGCAAAGAATCCAAAGGCCATTATTCTTTCAGGTGGACCACATCAAATTGGAGACGAAAATGACTTTCGCTGTGATGAGGAAATTTTTTCCTTAGGTATTCCGGTATTGGGCATTTGTTATGGTATGCAACTGATGGCACTTCATTTTGGCGGCGAACTAGAACAAGACGGCGCTAAAACGTATGAAAAAGACATCATAACTATAAACGAAGATGCACATTTATTTAAAGGAACCCCAAATGAACAAGCAGTATGGATGAGCCGTGGCAATATCGTGCAAAAAGCACCTGCTTCTTTTGCGGTACTTGCTTCAAGCAATGAAGGCCCTGTGGCTGCAATCGGTGATAACAGTAAGCAAATGTATGGATTGCAGTTTCATCCGGAAGTAGATGAATCCGAATTTGGAGCAGATATCTTAAAGCAGTTTTTATTTACAATAAGCGGGTGTCGTGGCGAATGGACGATTGACCGTTTTATGGAAGCGGAAATAGACAATATTCGAAAACAAGTGGGAGAAGAAAAGGTTTTATGTGCGTTAAGCGGTGGGGTTGATTCATCTGTTGTTGCAGCTCTAATCCATAAAGCAATCGGTAATCAGCTGACGTGTATATTTGTTGATCATGGGCTTTTACGGAAAAACGAAGCTGAACAGGTGATGAAGTCACTTGCTGACGATTTTTCCATGAATATCATTAAGGTCGATGCACAAGAACGGTTTTTATCCAAATTGAAATCTGTTGAAGACCCAGAGAAAAAGCGTAAGATTATTGGAAAAGAATTTATTGATGTCTTTGATGACGAAGCGAACAAACTGACCAACATCAAATTTTTAGCTCAAGGAACGGTATATAGTGATGTTATTGAAAGCGGAACAGATACAGGGAAAGTAGTTAAATCACATCATAATGTCGGTGGATTACCGGAAGATATGCAATTTGAATTAATTGAACCGATCCGTATGCTGTTTAAAGATGAAGTACGTGAACTAGGCACAGCCCTCGGTTTGCCGGATCAAATTGTTTGGCGCCAGCCATTTCCAGGGCCGGGACTCGGAATTCGTGTTCTTGGTGAAGTAACAGAGGAAAAATTGTCAATTGTCCGTGAAGCAGATGCTATTTTGCGGGAAGAAATTGCTAATGCCGGTTTGGATCGAGATATTTGGCAATACTTCGCCATACTGCCGAATATACGCAGTGTCGGTGTCGCCGATCATGCGCGGACGTATGATTATACGGTAGGATTACGTGCCGTTCACTCTGTTGATGGAATGACATCCGACTGGGCACGCATTCCGTGGGACGTATTGGAGAAAATTTCATCCCGGATTGTCCAGGAAGTTACGCAAGTGAATCGAGTTGTGTATGATATTACAAGCAAGCCACCAGCAACGATTGAGTGGGAGTAAAACTACAACTTAATTTGAAGTGGGAATGACTATTTAACAGCATTTGCCCTAAGCTAAAATGAACGAAAAAAGTGAAAAACAAGATAGGTGCCTATCAAAAACCCTGCCAAGAAAAAACTTTGGTAGGGAATTTTTTTAAATTGAATTTGGTAGGGAATATTTTTGGTAGAGTATATACATGTCATTTTTAGTTTTAAATGGCAATACTTTATCTTGATAAATAGCAACAGATTTAACTAAAGATAAAATTGAGATTCTTGATTTAATTTTCATATAGGTTAGCTATATCATGTATTTTCCGTTTCAATTCTTTTCGGATATGTAAAGGCTCTAAACATTCACATTTATCACCAAAACTTAAAAGGATATTGTAATAATATTCGTTTTCTATAAAAGGGAAGGTAACAATGTAGTACTCATCACCGTCTGGTGAAAAATGTTCATACATACAATAATCAAGCGCTCTATCCATGACAGATTTATGAATACGAAGTTTGATCTTTAATTGTATAGTTGCCAAAATATCAGTAAAGTCCAATAGTGGTTTTTGATAATCTCGTGGCGTAAAAAAAATCTTTTCTAATTTTAGATTTGATATACGAGCTAATTTAAACAGACGAAAATCATTTCTTTTATAACAGTATCCTTGAAAATACCAATGATTACCCTTCAATACAATTTGATGTGGTTCAGCTTCTCGTTCAGTTTTATTTCCATGACGGTCGGTATATTCAAACGAAAGTAGCTTGCTATCTTGTAAACCTGTTTTTATGATTTCTAAATATGGTTTTACGTTCCTATAATCTATCCACTTACTTAAATCAATATGTATTTGATCTGTTTTTAATTTGATTTCGTCAACTCTATCCACTGGGATAAAACTTTTTACTTTCGCAAGGGCGTTTACCAGTTCGTCACTTTGTATCATATTGGAGAGACTAGAGAGTCCTGTCAAAATTGTAGAAATATCAGTAGTTGAAAAAACTTTTCTATCAATTTTATAATTCTTCATGATTTCAAAGCCACCTCCTACCCCCGATGTTGAGCAAATTGGAATGCCTGCCATGTTGATGGCATCTATATCACGGTAGATTGTGCGAGTTGAAACTTCAAATATATTTGCTAACTCCTGTGCGCCTAATCGTTCTTTATCGAGTAGTATCATAATAATGCTAACAAGCCTGCTAACTTTCATCTGTTAACCGCCTTTCAAAAAGATTTCGTCATTCTAGATTGTTGCCATATTGTTGTCAACAATAGATAAGTATAATAATAATAAAACAATTAATCTATTACAATCATATGGAGGAAAACTATGAAAACAATCTATATTTATGTACTTGATACTTTAGCTGACTGGGAACTAGGATTTGTTACTTCGGAGTTGAATTCTAGGAGATTTTTCAAAGAAGACGCGAATCAATTATCGATTAAAACAGTCAGTTACTCCAAACAATCAATCAGTACAATGGGCGGAATGACAATAATTCCTGACAACTTAATTGATGACATTATTGTAAGCGAAACAAGCATGTTGTTATTACCAGGTGCAGATACATGGAATGATCCAAAGCATGAAGCTATTTTTGTAAAAGCAAGTGAGTTGCTCTCTGTAGGTGCTACAGTATGTGCAATCTGTGGTGCTACCGCAGCACTTGCTAATTCTGGGATACTAGATAACCGTCCGCATACTAGCAATGGACCGGGATTCCTTGAAATGGTTAGCTCTGATTATAAAGGACAAAATTTTTATATAGACCAACCATCTATTGCATCTAGTAACCTTATTACTGCTGGTTCCACTGAAGCTTTGCTATGGACGAAACAAATTATTGAGTGCTTAGGTGTTTTTGAGTCAAACACATTAGAATCTTGGTATAACTATTTTAATACTGGCGATTCTAAATATTTCTTTGAGCTAATGCAAACTTTACCATCTGACAATAAAAATTAAACTATCTTTGTTATTACCAAAGCCCTAAAAAGAGATTACTAAATATGCTAATCTACTTTTGATATTTTTATGTCCAGTAAATCAATTAATGAGCTTAATGCTGATGTATTAGTTGTATCACGTAGATTAGGGCATAACTCACTAGAACACGAACGATTGATGAGTGGTAAAAGATAAAGTTCGTATTTACAGTTGACGCTTCAAAAAAACAGTTGTATGATAGTTTTATGCGTTAGTACAAATGAATAAACCCATCACGTATAATCTGGGAAATATGGCCTGGAGTTTCTACCGGACTACCGTAAATAGTCCGACTACGAGATTGAGAACTTTTAACTAGCAGGGGTGTATTTTGCCTCTTGCTTTTAAGTGATTATTTCTTGTGTGTATTAGAGAGAGCTCCCGGTAAATAGCCTGGAGCTCTTTTAATTTTTTCTTGTTTTGGGTTTATGTACGAAGGCTTTATATTTATTTATCTATTCTTTCATACATTTAGGGAGGTACGACGGTTGAAAAAATATTTTAGATTTGAAGAACTTGGAACGAATTATAAAACAGAGTTTATGGCAGGAATGACTACTTTTTTGGCAATGGCCTACATATTGTTTGTGAACCCTTCAACTTTATCGCTCGCTGGAATTGAAGATTTGCCAGAAGGTGTTACACGAATGGATGAAGGGGCAATATTTACAGCTACTGCGATTGCCGGTGCTATCGGTACATTATTTATGGGGATTATTGCCAGGTATCCGATTGCTCTTGCGCCTGGGATGGGATTGAACGCTTTTTTCGCCTACACGGTAGTTTTAGGATATGGAATTCCTTGGGAAACCGCATTATCAGGGGTTCTCGCTTCTGGACTTATCTTTATTATTTTAACCATATCAGGACTACGTGAAAAGATTATTAATTTGATTCCACCAAATTTGAAAATGGCTGTAGGTGCCGGAATAGGATTATTTATTGCATTTATTGGATTTCAAAACGCAGGCATTATTATTGGAAATGACGCGACATTGGTAGGGATTGGAGATTTTACATCACCAACTGTACTGCTTGCTATTTTTGGTATCATTGTTTCTGTCTCTCTATTAAGCTTAAATATTCGCGGTGGCATTTTTTACGGGATGATTATTACTTCCATTGCTGGAATGATTTTTGGTTTAATTGCACCTCCAACCGGTCTTGGAGGCGTCGTAGGGGAAGTGCCAAGTTTAGCACCAACTTTCGGACAAGCGTTTACACACTTTGGTGATATTTTCACATTACAAATGCTTGTTGTAATCTTAACGTTTCTATTCGTTGATTTTTTTGATACAGCAGGGACACTTGTAGCTGTAGCCACCCAAGCAGGGTTGATGAAAGAGAATAAACTACCGCGTGCAGGTAAAGCGCTGTTCGCTGATTCGACAGCAACTGTGGTAGGCTCCGTTGTTGGGACATCAACAACAACCGCATATGTTGAATCAACAGCAGGGGTTGGTGTCGGTGGTCGTTCCGGATTTACAGCTGTTGTTACTGCTGGATTTTTCTTGTTGGCATTATTTTTCTCGCCATTATTAAGTGTTGTCACACCACAAGTAACCGCTCCAGCATTAATTATTGTCGGTGTATTAATGTCAACAACATTGAAAGATATCGATTGGGACAAATTTGAAATTGCAGTACCTGCTTTTTTAACGATCGTTGCCATGCCGCTTACGTACAGTATTGCAACCGGGATTGCAATCGGCTTTATATTTTATCCGATTACGATGTTACTGAAAGGTCGGGGGAAAGAAATTCATCCTGTTATGTACGGATTGTTTGTTATATTTGTACTCTATTTCATCTTTTTAAGTTAATGAATGTAAAAAACGACTTGAGCGATTATGCTTCAGTCGTTTTTTAATGCCCCGAATCTATGCTTTTTTATAAAGGAAGTAAGATGATATACAGTTAATCCGATTGTACCAACAAGTGCAAATAACCCCATTACCATATATAATGTCTGTCCTCCGAAGGAATCAATCAATGCACCACCGGTTAATGAGCCTACAATACCCGATATTCCAAAGAATACCGAATAAAATACGAGATGCCCCGTGGATTGCAATAAGTTCGGTGTCACGCGTGTTATATAATCGAATGCTGCTAAGTAAAAGACGCCAAACGTTAACCCGTGTAATAATTGCATGCCAATAATATAGATCGGAACGTCAATTGCCGCATATAAAAACCAGCGTATAGTATAGAGTACACCGGCAATGATAATGAAAACAAAAGCATGATATTTTCGAAACCAGTATCCAGCCGTTGCAAATACAGTTGCTTCACTGACTAGTCCGACAAACCAAGCGATGCCGACAAGTCCCTCCGCACCGCCAAGCTGTGTAATGTATAATCCGATAAAACTGTCGTTTGCCCTGTGGGAAATTGTGATCAGCATCATAAAAAGCAAGAAAAGAATAAATGGTTTAT
The DNA here is from genome assembly GCF_051846915.1 of Virgibacillus sp. W0181. Lineage (NCBI taxonomy): Bacteria > Bacillati > Bacillota > Bacilli > Caryophanales > Bacillaceae > Virgibacillus > Virgibacillus sp. W0181. The sequence goes on along the minus strand of NZ_JBPYCR010000001.1, from coordinate 211,252 downwards.
TTTTAATTAATTGGCCGACATCTTTAAATTGTATCGGATCGGATTCCGTTTTTACATCCGTTAGGCGGAAAACGATTAGCAAAATGCCCGTTCCAAATATAGCGTACACCCACCCAATATACGAAATGTGCGTGAAGGAAAGGAGGCCTCCAACAATAAGTGATGAAAAGGCAAATCCGATTGAACCCCACGTTCGTATTGTTCCAAAAGAAATCTGTAATTCGTCCGCTCTTCTTTGGGCCAGGCTGTCGCTTAGCGCACCAACCGGTGAAGAAAAGAAATAAAAAATAGCGCCAATAAGTAAAATTGCCATAAACCCGTTCATTTGAAAGAAAATGATGCTAGAGATGATCAATCCTACAACACATAGTAGCAGCATTCGTTTAATGGTTTTGTATTTATCACTCATATATCCCCAGAAAGGTTGGGAGAAAATCGAGGCTAAAGGCCCGATCGCCAATACCCAGCCGATTTCCGTACCGTTCAATTCTTTATATTTTAAATATAAAGGGAGAAAACTGATAATGATCGTATTTGTTGCATGAAAGCTGAATAATAGCATTTTTAAAGGTACTAATGATTCGTTCTTGGGCAACGTGTTCGCTCCTAACTAAAGCTTAAGAAATTAATAGGACTAATTTTTGTTTTATCGAGACAAAAACTGCATATGAATGCAGTTTTGTTTAAGAGGTAAGAAGGTATAAAATTTTCGCATAGCTGTCTAGCTTAAGCGCCTACCCCCTCGAGGTCTTAAGCAAGAATTCCCTGTGGCAAAAACCGCCACTGTGATTTCTTGCTTAAGCTTGTCGGGGGTAAGCAAGGCGCTTGCGCTTTTCTTATACAGTAAGAAAGTATAAAAATTGCGCATAGCTGTCTAGCTTAAGCGCCCAGAAACTAGGCGACTTCCTGCAGCGCCTTACGATAAGTCATCATCGATTCGCGCTGCTCATCGTGATTCCTTTATCTCAGTTGCTTCAGTCCAGTCGCTACGTTTCTAAGCAGGGCGCTTGCGCTTTTCTTATTGAGTAATGACTATTCACTTTTACCATACCTCGGCTAAAAACTCATCCCGTCCTGATTTAGCGCGATCTATTTCATATGCTTCCTTTTCTTTCTTGTAAAAGTCTTGATGATAATTCTCCGCAGGATAAAACGTTGCCGCTGGTAATATTTCCGTAACAATCGGCCCTGAAAATCTACCGCTTGCCTCTATCTCTTGTTTCGATGCTTCAGCAACCCGTTTTTGTTCCTGGTCATGATAAAAAATCGCTGCTCGATATGAGTTACCACGATCCTGGAATTGACCACCTGCATCAGTTGGATCAATTTGTCTCCAAAATATATCAACAATATCCTTATAGGAAATAATTTCTGGATTATACGTAATTTCTACTGCTTCATAATGGCCAGTTGTATCAGTTTTTACATCTTCATAGGTTGGGTTTTCCAAGTGCCCTCCAGTATAACCTGATATAACTTGATCAATGCCGTCCCACTGATCAAACGGTTTTACCATGCACCAAAAGCATCCCCCGGCAAATGTTGCTCTTTTTATTTGTTTGCTCAATTGCTTTCGCGCTCCTTCTTAACGTTGTTACTTACAAAAAATAATTTTATCAGATAGAATGAAAGTAGGCAATGTTTCAACTATAACATAAAGTGAAAGAAGGTAGCATGATGGAAGAACCTTTTGTTCATAAAATTTTTACTGGAAAAGTGAAGCAAATGGGGAACCCCGAAGCGACAAACCCAATGGATAAGCCATGGGAAAGTGGAATTTTTAAATCGGAAGTAGAAGAACAAGTGCGACTAGGAAAAAACGGTTTTACCGGTGATGAAGTGGCTGATACAAGAAATCATGGCGGACCGGAAAAAGCAGTGTTTGCCTATCCGATAAAACATTATACGTATTGGAAAAAAGATTTGGATAATCCAGATATTGGTGAAGGGGCAATGGGTGAAAATTTATCTGTACTTGAAATGGATGAATTTTCAGTTTGTATAGGAGATACGTATCAATTTGGTGATGCTGTTATTCAAGTATCCCAACCGCGTCAACCTTGCTGGAAGCCTGCTCGTCGTTTTCGCGTAAAAGATTTTGCTTTACGGATTCAAAACAGCGGCAGAACCGGTTGGTATTTTCGTGTGTTGGAGGAAGGTCATGTTATTTCTCGTATTGATATTGAGCTTCTTGAACGTCCATATCCACAGTGGACGATTGCTGCCTGCAATGAAGTAATGCATATATATAAGGAAGATCTCCGTTTGGCACAAGAACTTGCAAACTGCGACTTGCTCGCGACGAATTGGAAGCGAACATTAAATAAGCGCTTGCGCGGACAGTCATCGTCCATCGAAAAACGTGTATTCGGTCCAAATGTTAAGTAAGGAATATCGGTTCAAAATATCGCTTTTTACTAAGAAACAAAAACTGTATGCCACCGATCTACTTCTACTATCGATTGTAGATGTAAGCAGGTGGCATTTTAGCTTAATAATTTATTTATTATAATTTGGAAATGAAAACCTAGTTTAATTTGTGTATCATACATATTCCTCTTTATAATGAAATAAAGTAATAGCATCTAAACGTATCCATTGAAAAATTTCTTTTGATTCTATATCGATATGCACGTTTTTGTAGGATGATTAAGAAGCTTTGTTGGTAACGTTGTTCTTACTCATTTGGGAGGGATTGTTTTTGCTCAGTAATGCAGTTGTTATGGTAGTAATCATTCTTATTATTAATATTGTCTATGTATCTTTTTCTACGATGCGGATGATTTTAACATTAAAAGGTCAGCGATACCTAGCAGCGCTTGTCAGTATGTTTGAAATTACGGTTTATGTTCTTGGATTAAGTTTAGTCCTTGATAATTTAGACCAGATTCAAAATATTATTGCATATGCAGTCGGTTTTGGAATAGGGGTTGTTGTAGGAAGTAAAATCGAAGAAAAGCTTGCACTAGGATATATTACCGTAAATGTTGTATCTTCTAACCCCGATATAGCTTTTACGAAAACATTGAGAACGAAGGGATACGGTGTGACGAGCTGGTCCTCATACGGGATGGAAGGCGATCGTCTTTCAATGGAGATTTTAACGCCAAGAAAATTTGAATTAAAATTATATGAAACAATTAATCAACTTGATCCAAAAGCGTTTATTATTTCCTATGAACCGAAGCGAATTCATGGTGGATTTTGGGTGAAGCATGTACGAAAAGGAAAACTGTTGGGTAAGCCTAATATAAACAAAGAAAATAAAAAGCAGAGAACAAAAAAAGAGAAACAGAAAAGTTCAAGTGAACAACAAGTGAATGAGACGGAAGCGAGCGAACAAAACAAAACGAATATGAAACAAGATAACATTTCTGTAAAACCGAACAATAAAACATAAACAATTGAAATCGTTCGATTTTTGTTGACGATAAAACTTGACGTTGGTATACTTGAAATGCAGGTGAAAACATTAAAAATGCTTAACTAAAAATAAATAAGCTTCCTCATATATTTTTGGGAATATGGCTCGAAAGTTTCTACCCGGTACCGTAAATACTGGACTATGAGGGAAGATGAACAAAAGTGATAGGTCATTAAATTGATGAGAAACAGAAGCTGAATAATAGATGTATATCTAAATTAGCTTCTTTTCTGTTTTGGATGCAATGAAGGATTTTTCACAAGCATGCTATGTCTATTCATCTTCTCTCATTAAATAGGGGGAGAGGAATAGATTTTTTTAATTGGTTTTTTGTAGAGGTTGTTCAAAAAGACCGGTAAAAGTGATATATCGAATTTTTTGTCTTCTTATCGTCCTTTTTGAACGCGCATTTGTAATTGTCAGATTAAAAATATTAGCGATTACGAAAACAAGTATTTTAAAAGTATCGTGTCGGGGAAGATACATTCATAGGACGATTTTAGATTAAATTATTATTTGGAAAGAGGGATTTCATGGTACAGGTTGGTGTCATTATGGGAAGTATTTCCGATTGGGAAACAATGCAGCATACGTGTTCCGTACTGGATGACATGGAAATTGCGTATGAAAAAGAAGTCGTTTCTGCGCATCGCACTCCGGATGATATGTTTACTTACGCGAAATCAGCTCGTGAACGTGGATTAAAAGTAATTATTGCGGGTGCTGGTGGAGCAGCTCATTTACCCGGTATGGTTGCCTCACAAACGACGTTACCGGTTATCGGAATTCCTGTGCAAAGTAAAGCTCTAGACGGAATGGATTCTTTATTATCCATCGTACAAATGCCCGGTGGTGTTCCGGTCGCCACGATGGCCATTGGAAAAGCAGGTGCAACAAATGCCGGGTTGTATGCGGCACAAATTATTGGCGCATCGGATGAACATGTTGCCGGAAACCTTGAAACATACCGGAATGAAATGAAGAAAAAAGTAACAGAAATGAGGGACGAGCTTGCGAAAAAATAAGCTGATTTTACCGCCGCAGACAATTGGGATTATTGGCGGTGGACAACTGGGACGGATGATGGCCATTGCTGCTAAGTATATGGGTTACCAAGTCGCTGTTCTAGATCCAACACCAAATTGCCCGACTGCACAAGTTTCAGACAAACAAATTACGGCACGCTATGATGATATGGAAGCTATAAAAGAATTAACAAACATAGCAGATGTGATTACGTATGAATTTGAAAATGTTGATCTTGATGCAGCTTCATACATTGAACAACAAGGAAAACTGCCACAGGGGGCATATGCTCTTCAAATCACTCAAAATCGAGAAGAGGAAAAAACATTAATAAAAGAAAATGGATTGCCGGTTCCTTCCTTTACTATCGTGAACAGTGGTGGAGAATGTAAGCAAGCATTGGAAAAAATGTCCTTGCCTGCAGTAATTAAAACATGCCGCGGGGGTTATGATGGAAAAGGACAATTGAAAATAACGAACGCAAACGATATAGCTGAAGCCGTAACATTTGCTGAAGAGAAACATCCATGCATCGTGGAAGAGTGGATACCGTTTGATAAAGAAATATCCGTTGTTTTCAGTCGATCTCAAGCGGGTGAAATTACATTTTTCCCAATCGCTGAAAATGACCATAAAGATCATATTTTGTATGAAACAACTGTGCCAGCTTCCATTAGCGAATCATTAGCGGAACAAGCACACGAAGCAGCAGCTGTGCTTGCGGAAAAGATTCATGTTGTCGGGACGTTTGCGATTGAAATGTTTGTACGGGATGAGCAAATTTTCATTAATGAAATGGCTCCCCGCCCGCATAACTCCGGACATTATACGATCGAAGCATGCAATGTGTCCCAATTTACGCAGCACATTCGCGCCATTTGTGGGTTGCCGCTTACGGAAATTTCACTTCTACAGCCGGCAATGATGACAAATGTTTTAGGAGAAGACCTTCCAGGGACATTACAAGCGATGCAAAGTTGTTCGGACGGCTTTGTTCATTTATATGGAAAAGATGAGGCGAAAGCGAAAAGAAAAATGGGTCATGTCACTTTTATTGGAGCGACAGAAGAAGCGGTACAACAGCAGGTAAAGCGATTCAAGGAGGAAAGACAATGATTGGACGATATACCCGAGAAGAGATGGGTGAGATATGGACGGAAAAAAATAAATATAAAGCATGGCTGGAAGTGGAACTTCTAGCTTGTGAAGCATGGTCGGAATTAGGGGTGATTCCAAAGGAAGATATCCAACAGCTCCGAAAAAACGCTTCCTTTGATGTTGATCGGATATACGAAATTGAGAAAGAAACGAGACACGATGTCGTTGCTTTTACCCGTACGGTTTCGGAATCGCTAGGGGAAGAAAGAAAATGGGTTCATTACGGGCTTACTTCGACAGACGTTGTGGATACTGCATTATCATTCGTATTAAAGCAAGCAAATGAAATTATTCGAAAAGATATAACGGCATTTATCGACGTATTAAAAGAAAAAGCATTAGAACATAAACATACCGTTATGATGGGTAGAACGCACGGGGTTCATGCTGAACCGACAACGTTCGGGTTGAAAATGGCACTTTGGTATGAAGAAATGAAACGGAATTTGGAGCGTTTTAATGAAGCGGCCGAGCGTGTCGAATTTGGCAAGCTTTCTGGTGCAGTAGGGACATATGCAAATATTGATCCGTATGTAGAACAATACGTCTGTGAAAATTTAGGACTGACGCCGGCGCCGGTATCGACACAAACATTACAGCGTGATCGTCATGCGGCATATGTTTCGGTCCTTTCATTAATAGCGACATCGATCGAAAAATTTTCTACGGAAATTCGTAACTTGCAAAAAACAGAAACACGAGAAGTAGAAGAGTTTTTTGCAGCAGGACAAACCGGTTCCTCTGCGATGCCTCACAAGCGGAATCCGATCGCTTCGGAGAATATGAGCGGAATGGCTCGAGTGATTCGTGGCTATATGATGACTGCTTACGAAAATGTTTCGCTTTGGCATGAACGGGATATATCGCATTCTTCTGCGGAAAGGGTAATTTTACCAGACGCGACGATTGCGTTGAATTACATGTTAAATCGTTTTTCCAATGTCGTACGAAAATTAACGGTGTTCCCGGAAAATATGAGGCGAAATATTGATAAAACGTATGGTGTCATCTTTTCCCAACGGGTGTTGCTTGCGTTAATTGAAAAAGGGATGGCGCGGGAAACGGCCTATGGAATTGTCCAGCCATTAGCAATGGATGCATGGGAGACAGGGGTTCATTTTAAGGAATTGCTCGAGAGAAATGCGGACATTAAGGATGCATTATCACAAAATGAAATAGAAGCCTGTTTTGATCATACGTACCATTTAAAAAATGTTGACCATATATTTACTAGAATCGGATTAGACGATTAAACGATCCGTGTTCCGTCATTTGTTGAATGAACAAGCGGACACATGGGTACATAAAAATCAGCTGAAATAACTATTGACTATTACACTATTGAAGGGAAGATTATCCTTATGTTAAACATCACACCTGAGCAAATAGAGCGGGAGCAGTTGTACAAAGAAATGGGATTATCCGATGAAGAATATAACATGGCAAAAGACGTAATGAATCGATTGCCAAACTATACAGAAACAGGAATCTTTTCTGTTATGTGGTCGGAACATTGCAGCTATAAAACATCGAAGCCGCTGCTTAAAAAATTCCCGACGAAAGCACCGCATGTCCTTCAGGGGCCTGGAGAAGGTGCCGGGGTGATTGATATCGGCAATAATAAAGCAGTTGTTTTTAAACTAGAGAGCCATAACAGCCCATCTGCAGTAGAGCCGTTTGAAGGGGCAGCAACAGGAGTCGGCGGGATTGTTCGTGATGTATTTTCAATGGGAGCAAAACCGATTGCTTTAATGAATTCGTTACGGTTTGGTAATTTAACTGCTGAACGCACCCCGTATTTATTGAAGGAAGTTGCCCGTGGAATTGCACATTATGGAAATACACTGGAAGTGCCAACGGTAGGTGGCGAAATTCAATTTGATGATTGTTATGAGGATAATCCGCTTGTAAATGCGATGTGTATTGGTTTAATTGATCACGCTGATATTCAAAAAGGAGTTGCCTCAGGTGTAGGTAATGTTGTCATTTACGCTGGTAGGGATACAGGTAAAGACGGAATTCATGGCGCAACATTTTCATCTGATGTCGTGGAAGGAGAAGCAGAATCACATACGTCAGCCGTAGCAATTGGTGATCCGGAAATTGAAAAAAGGCTGATAGATGCATGTTTGGAAGTCATTCAGTCAGATGCTTTAGTCGGCATGCAGGATATGGGTGCGGCAGGCCTAACATCTTCCGCCAGTGAAATGGCAAGTGCTGCCGGTACTGGTATTGAGATGGATCTTGATTTCGTACCGCAACGGGAAGAAAATATGAATGCATATGAACTGATGCTCTCTGAATCACAGGAACGGATGCTGCTTGTCGTTAAAAAAGGTCGTGAAAATGAAATTATTGATACATTTTCTAAACACGATATTGATGCAGTAGCAATTGGTACCGTAATCGAGGATAAAGTATTTCGCATTAAGCAGCATGGTGAATTGATGGCGGAAATACCGGTGGATGCATTGGCCGAGGATTCCCCTGTTTACCACTTACCTTCAAAGGAAGCTGCCTATTTTAAAGACTATCAACAAATGGAAAATACGATTCCAGAAGTGACTGATCATAAAGCGATTTTAAAGCAATTGCTGCAACAGCCAACAATAGCTAGTAAGGAATGGGTATACACCCAATACGATACCGGAGCACTTGGCAACACGATCGTTGCACCGGGTTCGGATGCAGCCGTTGTGAAAATAGAAGATACTGACACATCGATCGCCATTACGACGGATTGTAATTCACGGTATATTTACTTAGATCCGGAGACAGGCGGGAAAATTGCCGTAGCAGAGGCGGCTCGTAATATCGTTTGCTCAGGAGCGAAGCCGTTAGCGCTGACAGATGGATTGAATTATGGAAATCCAACGAATCCGGAAGTTTTTTGGCAAATGGAAAAAAGTATTGATGGGATTAGTGAAGCTTCGAAAACACTTGAAACACCTGTCATTAGTGGGAATGTTTCCATGTACAATCAATCAAAAGGGGAAGCTATTTTCCCGACGCCGATTATTGGGATGGTAGGTGTACACACGTCACCGGAGCACATTACCCCGAGCCATTTTCAAGAAGCTGGCGATGTGATCTACCTCGTTGGTGAAACAAAAGCGGAATTCGGTGGCAGTGAATTACAAAATATTGTTGACGGTAAATATAACGGAAAGGCACCTGCTATTGACTTGCATATAGAAGCAAAAAGACAAAAGCAGATTTTGCAGGCTATTCAAGAAGGGGTTGTTCAGTCAGCCCATGATGTTGCAGAGGGAGGTCTAGCTGTAGCGCTTGCTGAAAGTGTTTTTCAGGACAAAGGACTTGGTTTAGACGTTGATATAACCGAAGATGCGACAGTTGCATTATTCAGTGAGTCACAGTCTAGATTTATTATCACCGTAAAAAAAGAAAATCAATCAAGGTTTGAAAGCATTATTGATGACGCAACAGCAATTGGTCAAGTGACCAATGACGGAAAGTATGTTGTCCAAAAAAATGATACAAGCATCGTAGAAGAAGATGTGAAAATACTAAGCAGCCTTTGGAAAGAAGCAATACCAAATAAGTTGAAATCAAACGAATAAATGGGGAATGTGTGATGTTTGGAATTTGGGGGCACGAGCAAGCAGCAGCAATCACGTATTACGGACTTCATGCCCTTCAGCACCGTGGACAGGAAAGCGCAGGAGTTGTCATCAGTGACGGAGAGAAATTAAAGCTTCATCGCAGGCTTGGACTGGTGAACGATGTATTTAAACGGGTCGACTTTTCTAAGCTTAGTGGGCATGCTGCAATCGGGCATGTTCGTTATGCGGGTGAAGGGGACAGCGAGGTTGATGCAGTTCAACCGCTAATTTTTCGATCTCAAAAGGGAAGTCTCGCTGTAGCCCATAATGGCAATATTATGAATGCTCATACCCTCCGCGGGGAATTGGAGGACCAGGGAAGCATCCTGCAGACGACATCTGACCCGGAAATATTAGCTCATTTAATAAGACGTACCGGAAAAGATACAACCGAAGAAGCAATCATTGAAGCATTGCAAAAAATTGTTGGTGCATATGCATTTTTAATGCTACAGGAAGATCGCATGATTGTAGCTCTTGATCCGCGGGGAATTCGTCCGTTGTCTATCGGCAAACTTGGTGACGCTTATGTGGTTGCAGCGGAAACATGTGCATTCGACATCGTTGGTGCAACGTTCGAACGTGAAGTAATGCCAGGCGAGTTACTGACAATTAGCAACGAAGGTATTCGTTCCACTCGATTTGCTTTTCGTGAAGCTCGAAAAATATGTGGCATGGAATATGTTTATTTATCAAGGCCGGACAGCGACTTAAATCATGTCAATGTGCATGCTTCCCGTAAACAAATGGGAATCGAACTAGCAAAAGAATCCCTCGTTGAGGCGGATGTAGTTACAGGGGTGCCGGATTCAAGCATATCTGCTGCTATTGGCTATGCGGAACAAAGTGGGCTGCCGTATGAGATGGGTGTAATTAAAAACCGATACATCGGCAGAACATTTATTCAGCCAACACAGGAGTTGCGTGATCAAGGGGTAAAAATGAAACTTACACCTGTTCGCGGGATCGTCCAAGGCAAACGTGTTGTTATGATTGACGATTCCATTGTACGTGGTACGACGTGCAAACGAATTGTTCGTATGATTAAAGAGGCTGGAGCGACCGAAGTGCACGTGCGAATCGCTTCTCCACATATTGAAAGTCCGTGCTATTACGGAATTGATATGAAGACAAAGGAAGAACTAATCGCTGCCAATAACTCGATCGAAGAAATACGTGAAATTATTGGTGCAGATAGTCTAGCATTTTTAAGTAAAGATGGACTGGAGAACGCCATCGTAAAAGATAAAACAATTAACCAGGGTATATGCAGCGCCTGCTTTACAGGAGATTATCCAGTAAAATTAAATGATTAAAAAAGTAGAGCGTGCTTTGTAATTGGGAACGGATCGCGCGTAGAGGTGTGAGAAGCGCGCATGAATATGGCGGGAATGCGCATGGCGTGGAGAGTATCGCGCATCAAGCCGGGAGGAACGCTCGTTAACATGAGAGGAACGCGCGTCACAACGTGTGACCCACTCGATCCTTGTAAGGAACTCTCGTTAGCTACCTGTATTATGATTCAATGGAACAATAAAAATCATATGAACTTGCTTCTTCAATTTTTCTTTAAAGAAATCATTTAGCTTGTCTTTTCATTAATAAAATTTTAAAACACTTTTATTTAGGGGCGTAATAAATGTCAAATGTATATAAAAAAGCCGGAGTAGATGTTAATAAAGGCTATGAGGCTGTGGAGCGGATGAAAAAGCACATTTCCAAAACATCCCGTCCAGAGGTGCTTGGCGGCATTGGTTCATTTGCCGGGTTGTTTGAGTTAACGAATCTGAACTATGATGAGCCTGTACTCGTTTCCGGAACAGATGGTGTTGGCACTAAATTAAAGCTCGCTTTTCAAATGGATCAGCATGATACGATTGGAATTGATTTAGTCGCGATGTGTGTAAACGATATTGTAGCACAAGGAGCCAAACCATTATTTTTCTTGGACTATATAGGCTGTGGGAAAAATAACCCAGAAACCATTGAACAAATCGTTGCCGGAATTTCTGAAGGCTGTGTGCAAGCCGGTGCAGCTCTCGTAGGGGGAGAAACTGCGGAGATGCCCGGTATGTATGCGGAAGATGAATATGATTTAGCTGGATTCACAGTAGGTATTGCTGAAAAATCAAAGCTGATTACAGGGGACGCTATAAAAACAAACGATGCAGTGATAGGGATTGCTTCCAGTGGAATTCATTCGAATGGATACTCTCTTGTCCGTAAACTAGTTGAGCAGTACGACCTTGATAAAAAATATGAAGGACTGTCTGAACCTTTAGGGAATACGCTGCTCACACCGACAAAAATTTACGCAAAAGCAGTCGCATCTGTAATGGAAAACATTGAAATTAAAGGAATTTCCCATATTACCGGTGGTGGATTTTATGAAAATTTCCCACGTATGCTTCCGGAAGGACTCGGAGTCGAACTTGATTCGGCAAGCTGGGACGTACCGGAAATTTTCTCATTTCTGCAAAAGTCCGGTCAAATTTCTACAGAAGAAATGTACGGCGTTTTTAATATGGGGATTGGAATGGCGCTCGTTGTTGCCGAAGAAGATGTCACCAAAGCATTGGGCATATTAAATGATCAAGGAGAACAAGCTGCCCTTATCGGAAAAGTGACTGATCGCGAAGGAGTATTTTTCCATGAGTAAGGTCCGTGCTGCGGTGTTTGCATCCGGGACAGGGAGCAATTTTGAAGCAATTATGAAAGAAAAAATTCCCGGCTGCGACATAACGTTCCTCGTATGTGATCAACCTGACGCTAAAGTAATAGATAAAGCCAATTATTTTGACGTTCCAACGTTCGTGTTTTCCGCAAAAGATTACCCTTCCAAACAAGCTTACGAGCGAGTGTTGGTTGATAAGCTGCAAGAAGCTGGTGTGACGTGGATATTTTTAGCCGGCTATATGCGCATGATTGGAAAAATGTTGCTTGACGTGTATGAGGAAAGAATTATTAATATTCACCCGTCTCTTCTACCTGCATTTCCTGGAAAAGATGCCATCGGACAAGCAGTTGAAGCAGGTGTTGGGAAAACCGGTGTTACGGTACATTATGTAGATAGCGGAATGGATTCAGGACCAATTATTGCGCAGGAAGAGCTGGAAATGTTCCCGGATGAAACGATTGAGACGTTAAAAAAACGCATCCAAAAAGTGGAACATCGCTTATATCCGCGTGTCATCAAAGACCTTATGTTGAAGGATTAGCAATATCCTCAGGTCATCAGCGAAATAATAACAAATCTCGCCTACTCTTGCTGGTGAATGGTTCTATGTGAGATAGAATCGCAAGAGCTTAAGCGCTATGTTTAAATTTTTTATTAAAGGAGCAAAACCGATGAAAAAGCGAGCATTAATTAGTGTTTCCAACAAAGAAAATATTGCGGAGTTTGCCAAAGGACTTATTAGTTTAGGATATGAAATTATTTCTACTGGCGGAACACTACGCCTCATACAGGAAGCTGGGATTGAAGCAGAAAACGTCGACTCTATAACTGATTTTCCAGAAATTCTGGACGGCCGAGTTAAAACACTTCACCCAAATGTACACGGTGGATTACTGGCAAAAAGAGATAATGCTGACCACGAAAAGCAATTACAGGAAAACAACATCGACCCGATTGATCTTGTCGTTGTAAATTTATATCCCTTCAAAGAAACATTGGCAAAACTGGGTGTTTCTGATGAAGAAATTGTAGAAAATATTGACATTGGTGGACCGACGATGCTTCGTGCAGCAGCCAAGAACTTCCGAGATGTTACGGTTGTTGTAGATCCGGCTGATTATGAGTCCGTTCTTGAAGGATTAAAACAACAAAACGTAAACGTGGCAAAACGTCAACAACTTGCTGCGAAAGTTTTCCGGCATACGGCGCATTATGATGCGATGATCGCACGTTATTTTACAGAACAGACGCGAGAGACTTTTCCGGAAACATACACGGTTACATATGAAAAAGTACAATCTTTACGATATGGTGAAAACCCGCATCAAAAAGCAGCTTTTTACAGAGAAGCGCAAAGCACAACATTAAGCTTGGCATCGTCTGAGCAGCTTCACGGGAAGGAACTATCCTATAACAATATCCAAGATGCGAATGCAGCGCTTGAAATGGTAGCAGAATATGAGGAGCCGGCCGTTGTAGCAGTTAAGCATATGAACCCATGTGGCATCGGTTTGGCGGATACAATTAGTCATGCGTTTCAACGAGCGTATGATGCGGACCCCGTTTCAATTTTTGGTGGTATTATTGCTTGTAACCGGGAAGTGGATGAGGCAACAGCGGAGCAATTAAGTGCGTTATTCCTAGAAATTGTAATGGCACCAAGTTTTACGGAAAAGGCATTTGACATTTTAACACAAAAGAAAAATATTCGATTGCTAACGGTTGAAATGACAAAAGATGATCAAGTATACAACAAATTAACGACCGTTAAAGGTGGCGCTCTTGTTCAGAACAGTGACCAAGGTCAGGTAACAGAAGAACAGTTAACATGTCCAACCGAACGTCAGCCATCCAAAGAAGAAATTGCTGATTTGTTGTTTTCTTGGAAAGCGGTCAAACACGTTAAATCAAATGCTATTGTACTCGCTAAAGACAAGCAAACGATCGGTATTGGTGCGGGCCAGATGAATAGGGTAGGGGCAGCGAAAATTGCAATCGAGCAAGCAGATTCGAAAACAAAAGGTGCAGTGCTGGCTTCCGATGCCTTTTTCCCTATGCCGGACACGGTTGAAACAGCAGCGGCATCAGGTATTACAGCGATAATCCAGCCAGGTGGTTCCAAGCGTGATCAAGATTCCATTGACGCCTGTAACAAACACGGAATTGCCATGGTATTTACAAATATGCGCCATTTTAAACATTAATCGTTAATAGTGCGTGTTCAAAAAGTGCCGAATTAGGAGCAAGAAGGTCGAGGCGGCGCAGTTCGAGCAGCGGAATGTATGCATTTAAATACATGAGTAGCGGAGAAACAAGCGAACGAAGAGATTCGCCTCTAATAATTTGGTGGCTTTTTGAACAACTTCTAATAGACGAAAAATGAATACAACATATGAAAGGTGTAGTTCGATGAACATTTTAGTTGTAGGTCGCGGTGGTCGCGAGCATAGTTTGGTCATGCATTTAGAAAAAAGTAGTCAAGTGGATAAACTTTACGCTGCGCCGGGTAATGGTGGGATGGATAAGCATGCTACGTGTGTGAATATTAATGAAATGGACATTGATGGTTTGGTTCACTTTGCCAAAGAAGCAGGCATCGACTTAACAATTGTTGGTCCGGAAGCTCCGTTAAATGCTGGAATTGCTGATCGTTTTCAGGAAGAAAATTTAGCTGTTTTTGCACCAACTGAAAAAGCCGCGTTACTCGAAGGCAGTAAAAGCTTTGCAAAAGATTTCATGAAAAAATACGAAATACCTACCGCAGCATATGAAACATTTACGGATGCCGAAGCAGCAAAACGTTACATTGAGCAACAAGGCGCTCCTATCGTTGTTAAAGCAGATGGTTTGGCAGAAGGAAAAGGTGTGATCGTTGCTGAAACAAAAGAGCAGGCAATCGAAGCAATTGACAATATGATGATTGAAAAAACGTTTGCCGAAGCTGGAGCAACCATTGTTATTGAAGAGTTTCTTGAAGGGAATGAGTTTTCCTTAATGGCCTTCGTACATGAAAATAATGTATTTCCCATGATGCCGGCAAGAGACCATAAACGAGCCTATGATAACGATGAAGGGCCAAATACGGGCGGCATGGGAGCATTTGCCCCGGTGCCTGACGTTACAGAAGATATTTTAACCTATACGGAAAAAGTTGTACTTCAAAAAGCGGCAGACAGCTTGATGGAGGAAGGACGGCCTTTTACAGGAATTTTATATGCTGGACTAATGAACACACCGAAAGGGCCGAAAGTAATCGAGTTCAACACTCGTTTTGGTGACCCGGAAACACAAGTCGTGCTGCCTTTAATGAATAACGATCTTGATCAGGTTATTCTTGATGTCATGGCCGGAAAAGATCCTGAATTGGAGTGGAAAGACGAAGCGTGCGTTGGGGTTGTTGTCGCCTCCGCAGGTTACCCGGGTTTATATAAAAAAGGAGCCCCTATTCCTGTATCCGAGCCAACCGATTATACATTTGTCGTTCAAGCAGGTACGGAAAAATCAAAAGACGGAATCGTATCGAACGGCGGTAGAGTACTTTTGGTTGGAGCAGTTGGAGAGAATTTAGATCAAGCAGCACAAACCGCATATGACTATTTGCAAATTTTTAATACAACAGATGCATTTTTCTATCGGAAGGATATTGGGATAAATAAAATTTAAATAAAAATAATTAACAGTATATCAAGTCCATGGATTTGATATGCTGTTTTTAATTGGATTTAACAGCGCCAGCCGCGTGCCCGAAATCGAAAAAAAGGCAGTGTGTGTGTCACGCGGGACTCCGCCACGTGCTCGAGATCGAGAAAAAGTTGGTGTTTGGGTTACACGGGACTCCGCCACGTGCCCGGAATTGAGAAGAAGTCGGAGTTTGGGTCACGCGGGATTCCGCCACGTGTTCGAAATCGAGAAGAGGTCGGTGTTTGGGTTACACGGGACTCCGCCACGTGCTCGAGAATCGAGAAGAAGTTGGTGTTTGGGTTACACGGGACTCCGCCACGTGCCCGAATTGAGAAGAAGTCGGAGTTTGGGTCACGCGGGATTCCGCCACGTGCTCGAAATCGAGAAGAGGTCGGTGTTTGGGTCACACGGGATTCCGCCACGTGTTCGAAATAGAGAAGAAGGCAGTGTTTGGGTTACAAGGGACTCCACCACATGTCCGACATCATGAACAAGGGATTGCTTCAGTCACGCAAGACTTTTTACGTTCTCGGCATTAAAAAAAGAGGAGTACTTCAGTCAAACAAGTACCCCTTCTTCAGGAAATACAAGGCACTGGAAATATTTTGTTTCTACAATAATAACGGTTGGTCATAAAATAGTCATTTTAACGAAGCAAAACAACGTTAATCCTGCGTATAAATATGGTAAACTGTTAAGGAAAGATTATTTTAATTGGAGAGTTGTTTGATATGTTGGAACAAGGACTTTACTGGAGAAACCGTGAACTGCGTGAACATGTTGCAGTAATGGACGGCAAAAAATACCCAACGCTAATTTTAAAAAATGCGACGTATTTAAATATATTTACGAAAGAGTGGCTGCAGGGAAATATATGGATCTATAATGATCGAATCGTTTATGTTGGTGAACGAATGGCAGAAACGGATTCAACGACAGAAGTTATGGATTTGACCGGACAATATGTTGTCCCTGGATACGTTGAACCACATGCACACCCGTTTCAGTTGTATAATCCGGAACAACTAGCGATTCATGCAGCGCAATTCGGTACTACGACCCTAGTCAATGATAGCATGCGGTGGTATACTTTATTGGATAAAAAGAAAGCGTTTACTTTATTGGAAGATTTTAATAATTTGCCTATTTCAATGTATTGGTGGGCGCGGTATGATTCTCAAACACCGATGCAGCGTGAAGAAGAAATTTTTAATACAAAAGATGTGATGGACTGGGTAGCAAATGAATTTGTTGTCCAGGGTGGAGAGCTTTCTTCATGGCCAAGTTTATTGGATGGAGATGACCGTCTGCTTTATTGGATTCAAGAAACAAAGAAACAGCGAAAGCCGATTGAAGGGCATCTTCCGGGAGCTTCGGAAGCGACATTAACGAAATTGAAATTACTTGGAATTACTGCTGATCATGAAGCTATGTCGGGGTCGGATGTGATTGATAGACTGCGGCTTGGATATCAGGTAGGGCTTCGTCATTCATCAATTCGCCCGGATTTAGCGAAGTTACTCGATGAAATTGTTTCTCCGGACTTCCAGGCATACGACCAGCTGACAATGACGACTGACGGATCAACTCCTTCCTTTTATGAAAAAGGCATGATGAATGTATGTATTGATATAGCAATTCAAAGTGGAGTCCCGCTGGAAGAGGCGTACCGGATGGCAACCTATAATGCAGCGAAACATTTTGGCTTGCATGAGTCGATTGGAAGCATTGCCCCAGGACGGATCGCGCATTTAAATATTTTGTATGAAAAAGATGACCCACATCCGTTGAGTGTATTGGCAAAAGGACAGTGGATTATTAAAGATGGAATAGAGCAGCATGTAAAGCAGACAATTAATTGGAAAAATTATGCGATTGAATCTCTTTCTTTTGATTGGGAGATGGGAATAGGCGATTTGCAATTTTCGACTCCAATCGGATTAAAGCTTGTAAATGATGTTATTATGAAACCGTATCCCGTGGAGATCGATATTACGGTAGATGAGTTGCCCGATAATAGTCATGAAGCATTTCTATTACTTATCGATCGTTACGGAAAATGGCGAGTGAACTCAGTCATAAAGGGATTTACGCACACTCTTGGAGCGTTAGCAAGCTCTTATTCTTCCACAGGGGATCTCGTGTTTATCGGTAAAAACAAACAAGATATATTAATCGCTTGGAAACGGCTCAAAGAAATTGGAGGCGGAATTGTATTAGTGCATGAAGGCAAGGTTATTTTTGAGTTGATATTGGAACTGAGCGGTGTCATGCATGATGGCGATTTTAAGAAACTTATTACGGAAGAAAAGAAATTAAAACATATTTTACAGGACTATGGCTATTTGTATAATGATCCAGTCTATAATATTCTGTTTCTTTCATCCACACATCTTCCGTATATTCGGATTACTCAACAAGGAATATACGATGTATTGCGGAGAGAGACCATATTCCCGGCAAATATGCGTTAAACAAAATAACAGTTTCACAGGAAGCTTTGCTGTATGGTTAATATGCACAGGATTGTGTTTTTACTCCATTAATTCCTTGTGAAAGCATAGAAAATAACAACAGATAATCCTTGATGCACTTACAAGGGTTGTCTGTTTTTTTATCCGTTTCATGTGTGAAAAGTTTTAAATCTATTGTATAAGTTTATTTCGTACCGCATGCTATTTGGTTGATTCGCAAAATTGACTATTCAAAATATACGAGCACAAAAGTCTTCCTGCCAACCGATTGCTACTGTGCTATTTTAATTAAGCTATATTATATTTTTAAAAAGTTTGATAAAATAATAGGCAAGCTAGGAAAGTTTATAAAAAAGATAGGTGTGGGATAATGAAGAAAGTGTTACTATTGGTTGCAAGTATAGCTGTCATGCTTGTTGCCTGTTCTAAAGATGAAAAAACAGCAAATAAAAATGTACCGATAGATTCGGCGGAAGAACCAAAAGAAATGGTGGAAGTGGAAGCGAACAATACGTATCCGTTTACAGGCATCAAAACAGAAGTTGAAGTCGACGAACGTATGGTTGGTGTTATGGTAAACAATCACCCGAAAGCGAGACCGCAATCCGGCCTGTCACAGGCGGATGTCGTGTTTGAAATTTTGGCGGAAGGAAATATTACGCGTTTGCTTGCTTTGTTCCAAAGTGAAAAACCCGAAGTTGTTGGTCCTGTTCGCAGTGCACGTGAGTATTATTTTGAACTAGCCAAAGACTATGGAGCGTTGTATATTTATCACGGAGCGGCAGGATTTGTCGATGACATGATCGCCAACCGGGGAATTGAGCATTTAAACGGAGCAATTTACGACAATGATGGAAATTTATTTAAACGGGAAAGCTTTCGAAAAGCACCGCATAATTCCTACTTACAGTTCGGAGCTGTTGATGAAGTTGCGGAATCAAAAGGTTACGAAATGACCCGTACTTATGAGCCGATGAATTTTGTGGATGAAGATACTTCCATAGATGGAGAAGCAGGCGCTCATGCAACAATTAAATATTCCAACAGTACATTTTCGAATGTGGAATATGAATACAATGACGAAAATGAAACATATACGCGATATAATGGACAAGAGAAAACGGTAGAACTGAACACGGAAGAGCCGATAGAATTGAATAATGTGTTTATCATTGAAACCTATCATGAAGTCATTGATGACGCAGGGCGCCGGGCGATTGATTTTGAATCCGGTGGAGATGCGTATTTGCTGCAGAAAGGAAAAATGCAGCAGGTAAAATGGGAGAATAGAGATGGCCGTATCCTCCCGGTTAAAGACGGCGAGGTTGCAGGATTTGTTCCGGGAAAAACGTGGATTAATGTTGTTCCGTCCAATCCAGGAATGTCCCAATCTGTGACCGTATCAGGCGATTAAATGAATGGAGGGGGATTTTGTGCAAATTGATAAGTTAAGGGGCGACCAGCTGGATCAGTTGTTTGATGCCGTATTGTCACTTCAAACAAGAGAAGAATGCTATCAATTTTTTGATGATATTGCAACAATGAACGAAATTCATTCGATTTCTCAACGACTGCAAGTAGCTAAAATGCTGAATGAAGGGCGTACATACAGCCATATTGAGAAAGAAACAAAAGCGTCTACTGCTACAATTTCACGCGTTAGACGCTGTATTGATTACGGTAGCGGTGGGTATGAAATTGTTTTAAATCGAATGGAAACAGCCAAAGATAATAATGATTAGGTAACTGAATCGTGCAGGCAGTGAAAGACTTCAATATTTGGAAGCTTTTGCTGCCTTTAATTGCTTTTTAATGTGAAATCAAGCCGAATGGCAGCGATGTTGACTACTAGAACTCTAATAGTTGAGGGATATATCCGCACTCGGAGGAATATATCCGTACTCGGGAGATTATATCCACATTCGATGCAAGTATATCCACATTCAGGGAAGTTATATCCGCACTCGGAGCAATATATCCGCACTCGGAGCAATATATCCACACTCGGAGCGATATATCCGCACTCGGAGCAATATATCCACACTCGGAGCGTTATATCCGCACTTGGGGGGGGTATATCCACACTCAGAGCGATATATCCGCACTCGGGGCAGCTATATCCACACTCGGAGTAATATATCCACATTCAGGGAAGTTATATCCACACTCGGAGCGTTATATCCACACTCAGAGCGATATATCCGCACTCGGAAGATTATATCCACATTCGATGCAAGTATATCCGCACTCGGAGCAATATATCCACACTCAGTGCGATATATTCGCACTCGGGAGATTATATCCACATTCGATGCAAATATATCCGCACTCGGGAGATTATATCCACATTCGATGCAAGTATATCCACGCATTCATCGGTAGATTCATACTAGAGTAATCCGCCCCATGAAAATCCTCATTTTTTCACATATAATGCGGTATAGAAGCACATCTAAAGAGGTCTAAATACAATTCGAAAAACAAATAAAAACTTCCATTCAAAATTCCTTCCCATTTAACTAAATTCAGCCGTCAATTTTTGCTATAATATAGGAATGAAGCTGAAATTGGAGGCTATGTAATTGAGAAATGTAATGAAGCAATGGAAGCATATATTTAAACTTGATCCTGCGAAAAGTATTTCCGATGAAGACTTAGAATTAATTTGCGAATCGGGAACAGATGCTGTCATCGTAGGGGGAACCGATGGTGTGACATTGGATGGCGTACTGGATTTATTAGCTAACATCCGACGCTACACAGTCGATTGTATCCTGGAAGTGTCCACGATGGACGCTATCACACCGGGATTTGATTATTACTTTATTCCGATGGTTATGAACAGTTCGGAAAAAAAGTGGATGATGGATATTCAACACCAAGCAATCAAACAGTACAAAGATATGATGAACTGGGATATGATGGCCGTTGAAGGGTATTGTATTTTAAATAAAGAGGCAAAAGTATATGAAAAGACGAATTGCGAATTTCCCGACGAACGAGACGTGCTCGCTTATGCTTATATGGCTGAGCGCATGTTTCAGTTGCCGATTTTCTATTTGGAATATAGCGGTACATATGGAGACCCGGGACTTGTCCAACAGGTGAAACGGGAACTTGAACATACGTTGCTCTTTTACGGCGGTGGGATTGAAACCGCCGAGCAAGCACGCGAGATGAAACAGTATGCGGATGTTATTGTTGTGGGGAATAGTATTTATACGGACATCAATAAAGCGCTCAAAACAGTGCAAGCAGTAAAAAGCATGGACAATCGATAAAGGGGCTGACATGTATGAGTCGAACGAAGCAAGGTTTATTAGAAGGGTTAAATAAAGAACAACAAGAGGCAGTTAAGCACACAGACGGCCCATTGCTCATTATGGCTGGGGCGGGAAGTGGGAAAACAAGGGTGCTTACCCATCGTATTGCCTATTTACTCGATGAAAAAGAAGTGTCGCCGCGTAGTATTTTGGCGATTACGTTTACGAATAAAGCAGCTCGGGAAATGAAAGATCGGGTTGGACGACTTGTTGGTGCTGAAAGTGCCGCTATTTGGGTATCTACGTTTCACTCCATGTGTGTACGCATATTGCGGCGCGATATTGATCGGATCGGTTTTAATCGCAATTTTATTATTATCGACAGCAGTGATCAATTATCAGCAATGAAGCAAGTATTAAAAAATTTAAACGTCGATCCAAAGCAATTTGACCCACGGGCGATGATCGGGCAGATTAGTAATGCCAAAAATGAACTGATTACGCCGGAACAATTTGAAGAAAAAGTCGGCAATTTTTATGATAGACAAGTATCCCAAATATATAAAGCGTATCAAGCCATGCTTCGGAAAAATGGAGCACTTGATTTTGATGATTTGATTATGGAAACGATCCACTTATTTAAACGAATTCCTGAGGCACTGGAATATTATCAACGTCGTTTTCAATACATTCATGTGGATGAGTACCAGGATACAAACCATGCACAATACTACCTTGTAAAGCAATTGGCAAGCCGGTACAAAAATTTATGTGTCGTCGGCGATTCGGATCAGTCGATTTACCGTTGGCGCGGTGCGAACATCGCAAATATTTTATCCTTTGAAAAGGATTATCCAAATGCCCGTGTGGTATTTCTTGAACAGAATTATCGTTCAACGAGATCAATATTAGATGCAGCTAATAAAGTCATCGATCACAATACAGGTCGCAAACCGAAAAATTTATGGACTGAAAATGAAGACGGAAGCAAGATCAATTATTTTCAAGGCTCGACAGAACGAGAAGAAGCGTTATTTATTACGGATAAAATCCAAGAGCTGACAACGACCGGCACATATTCTCCTTATGAGATTGCGATTTTATATCGTACAAATGCCCAGTCGCGGGCGATTGAGGATGCGCTCCTTAAATCAAATATTGCTTATCAAATGGTTGGCGGTACAAAGTTCTACGACCGAAAAGAAATTAAAGATATGGTTGCATACTTACGCCTTATTACAAATCCTCACGATGATTTAAGCTTTGAGCGGGTCGTCAATGTTCCAAAACGGGGAATCGGTCAGACATCTGTCGAACGATTACGGGCGTATGCTGCGGAACATGATATTTCGTTTTATGAAGCGGTAAAGGAAGTTGACTTCACTGGTGTTTCCAAACGAGCTGCAAATGCGCTCGCTGATTTTGGCGCATTAGTTGAATCTCTTACAAAGCAACAGGAATTTCTAACGGCGACCGATATGGTGGAAGCTGTACTGGAACGAACTGGATATGAAAAAATGCTTGAAAATGAAAAAACGATTGAGGCGCAAAGCAGGCTGGAAAACTTGGAAGAGTTTATGACAGTAACGAAAAACTTTGAAAAGACGAGCGAAGAAGATAAAACCGTTGTCGCCTTTTTGACGGATTTGGCATTAATTGCAGATATTGATTCAATTGATGAAGAAGATCCCGATAACGAAGAAAAAATTACATTAATGACACTGCATGCAGCGAAGGGATTAGAATTTCCGGTTGTCTTTTTAATCGGTATGGAGGAAAATGTGTTTCCGCATAGTCGGTCCATGATGGATGATGAAGAAATGGAAGAAGAACGACGCTTGGCTTATGTAGGAATTACCCGGGCGGAAAAAGAGCTCTATATGACGCACGCTCAGATGCGCACGCTGTTTGGCAGAACAAATATGAACCCGATTAGTCGGTTTATTAATGAAATACCGGAAGACTTAATTGAAGGGATCGAACAAGCAAAAGCGTCTATGTTTGGTCCGTTTGGGCAATCTAAACAAACAGCTACTCCCCCGCTTCGAAAAGCGAGAAAAATCGAAACGACAACAGGAGCGGAAAGCGTCGGATGGCAAGCCGGCGATAAAGCAGAACATAAAAAATGGGGAATCGGTACTGTTGTGAAAGTGCAGTTTGAAGGGGAGGCGACTGAACTGGATATTGCTTTTCCTGCTCCGACAGGTATCAAACGACTACTGGCTAAGTTTGCTCCCATTACGAAATTATAGGATGGTGACGGCAGGGTGGATAAACAAGAGGCAAAGAAAAAGATAGAAAACCTTATACAATTATTAAATAAGTATGGATACGAATATTATGTGCTTGACCAACCAACTGTTCCTGATGCAACGTATGATGAGAAACTGCAGGAATTAGAAAAATTGGAAGCAGCGTTTCCTGAATTTGTATCTGAATCCTCTCCAACACAGCGAGTCGGTGGACAGCCGCTGGATAAATTCCATAAAGTTGAACACCACGTGCCGATGCTTAGTTTGGGGAATGCTTTTAATGAAGCGGATTTAAGGGATTTTGATCGACGGGTAACCCAATTAGCACAAGAACCGGTAACGTATATTTGTGAATTAAAAATAGATGGCTTGGCCATAGCATTAACATATGAAGACGGGAAATTTGTTCGGGGAGCAACACGTGGTGACGGAACAATAGGAGAGGATATTACGAGCAATTTGCGAACGATACGCAGTGTCCCGTTGACGATTAGCGAGAAACGGACGATCGAAGTACGCGGCGAAGCCTTTATGCCGCTTCATTCTTTTCTTGCTTTAAATAAGGAGCGGGAAGAAGAGGAAGAAATGGTGTTCGCTAATCCGAGAAACGCAGCAGCCGGATCCTTAAGGCAATTGGATCCAAAAATTGCTGCCTCCCGTAACTTGGATTTGTTTTTGTTCGGTTATGGGCAGTGGGAAGCGGAGGAAATAGGTTCTCATAGTGATCGATTGAATTATTTGTCCGAGCTTGGTTTTAAAATAAATCCGGAATGGAAACGGTGCGAAACAATTGAAGAAGTTATTGAATATGTGGCGCATTGGACAACGGAACGTCCGAATCTCTCTTATGAAATAGATGGAATCGTTATTAAGGTCGATAACTTGCAGCAACAGGCGAAACTTGGATTTACTGCGAAAAATCCACGTTGGGCGATTGCATATAAATTCCCGGCTACAGAAGCAGTAACAAAACTACGGGATATTGAGTTAAGTGTTGGAAGAACAGGTGTCGTAACACCTACTGCCATACTCGATCCGGTCAAGATTGCCGGGTCAACCGTACAGCGGGCGTCCCTTCATAATGCGGATTTAATTAAAGAAATGGATATTCGAATCGGGGATACCATCGTATTGAAAAAGGCGGGAGACATTATTCCAAAAGTAGTTCGGGCGATTGAGGAAAAACGCACCGGAAATGAAACGGAATTTTCTATGCCAAAGAATTGCCCGTCTTGCGGCAGTGAACTCGTACATTTGGAAGAAGAAGTGGCATTGCGCTGTTTGAATCCTGACTGCCCGGCACAGCTTCAAGAAGGGCTTATTCATTTTGTATCCCGGGATGCGATGAACATTGACGGGCTTGGCGAAAAAGTAATTGAACAACTCTTTCAAGCGAAACTGATTAAAACAATCGCAGATATTTACCGGCTGAAAAAAGATGAACTGCTAAATCTTGAACGAATGGGCGAAAAATCAGTGCAAAACTTGTTGACCGCCATTGATGCGTCTAAGACTAACTCACTGGAAAAGTTGCTATTCGGATTAGGCATCCGCCACATTGGAGCAAAGGCGGCTCGAACACTCGCTGTCCATTTTCAAACGATGGATCGTATACAGCAAGCTACGTACGATGATTTTATTGCAATCGATGAAGTTGGTGAAAAGATGGCTGATGCCATTGCACGATTTTTTTCCGAAGAAAAAGTCATCGCTCTACTTCATCAATTAAGCGCGCTTGGTGTAAATATGACTTATACGGGTGCGGACCATTCGTCTAAGGCTGCATTGTTCTCTAATCAAACGATTGTGTTAACAGGAAAAATGGAAAACTTTAGCCGAAACGAAGCAAAAGAATTAATTGAAGTAAATGGTGGAACCGTTACTGGTAGCGTCAGTAAAAATACGGATATCGTTATTGCCGGTGAAGCTGCGGGTTCAAAGTACAACAAAGCAAAAGAGCTAAATATTACCATTTGGGATGAACAGCAATTTAAGGACGCAATCGATTCCTAAGAAATGGGGGAAATCATGAGAAAAATATTAATACTATTTGTTAGCACACTCCTCATACTTGCAAGCTGTGCACCAACTGAAAAAGAGGATGAAGTGCTTCAAAAAAATGAAGAGGAATCGGAGCAGGAACTTTCCATTGTCCCAAGCTATCGTCTAGCTAAAGACAATTATAAAACCATTCTACCCTATCGTACGAGTGAAGCACGCGGGGTTATTACAAACCAAATTGCTAATCGACTTGACATTGACGAAATGGAAGAAGGATTGAAGCATCATTCCAAGTCAAATTTTGACCCGAGTAAATATTATTTTGAAGAAGGACAATATTTAAAAGAAGATATGGTCTATGATTGGCTTGGTCGTGCTCCCTTAAAAGAAAAAGAAGATGAAGATGAAAAAAACGAAGGGCTAAATCCTGCAACAAAAGATTTGGAGTCGCTAAATGAGAAGGAAAGAATAGAAGAAGAGCGCGAAAACCCGAAATATCTATCCCATATATTGGAACAAAATTTTTTAAAAAGACAAGAGGACAATACCGTTGAGCTCGTCGGTGTGTCGGTCGGACTTGCTTTGAAATCAGAGTACCGTTTCCAAACAGAAATTGGAGGAGATACTTACTATGAAAAAATCTCCAAAAAGGAAATGCTAGAAGAAGGAAAGAAGACAGCTAAAATCGTACTTGAGCGGATGAGAGAAATAGAAGGACTGGAAAATGTACCCATCATGATAGCTCTCTACCGTGAAGAAGAGAAGTCCTCACCAGTTCCCGGAAATTTTGTAGCAAAAACGCTTGTGAAAAAAGGTATGTCAATTGAAAAATGGGAAAGTATTAATGAAGACTATATTCTTTTTCCGTCCAAAGAGGCAAATAAAAAATACTATGACGATCATCAGCTAATTAAAAATTTTGGTGATGATATTGCCGATTACTTTCCGAATTTCGTTGGTGTTGTAGGGGAAGGCTTTTATATAGATGAGGAACTGAAAAAGCTAACATTGGAAATTCCATTGGAGTTTTACGGAAAAAGTGAGGTAACAGGCTTTACTCAATATGTTTATGGCTTGATAAAAGAACTATTCCCGAACTACTATGACTTGGAGGTGAACATTAAATCGGCAGAAAAAATGGAAAGCTTTATGTACCGTAAGGCAGGAGAAGAAGATATTGAAGTGCATATTTTCCATTAAATTAATGTTTTTTTGTTTAAATTAGTTGGTTTGCTTGTTATTATCTTTTGGACATAAAGGAAAAAACATGAAACTGAATTAATTGAACTGTTAAATTCTTTTCGTTAAAATTAACCTATAAAAAGAAATAACGGTCGTTTAAGGGATAGGAGTTCAAGTTTTATAATATATGAAGGAGGTTTTTTATTCATGGTAGTTCCTTATACACATGAACCTTTTACGGATTTTACGATTGAAGAAAACAAGTGTGCGATGCAGGAAGCATTGAAAAAAGTTGAAGCTGATTTAGGTAAGGAATATCCGCTTATTATTGGTGGCGAACGCGTGACAACGGATGAGAAAATTGTTTCCGTTAATCCGGCCAATCGGGAAGAGGTCATCGGCTATGTGTCCAAGTCCAATAAAGATTTGGCTGAACAGGCGATGAAAGTGGCGGATGAAACGTTCGAATGGTGGAGAAAAACGGATCCGTCAGTCCGTGCCGATATTTTATTCCGTGCAGCCGCGATTGTTCGTCGCCGAAAGCATGAATTTACGGCACATTTAATCAAAGAAGGTGGCAAACCTTGGGTAGATTCCGATGCAGATACGGCCGAAGCAATTGACTTCCTCGAATATTATGGACGTCAAATGCTGGAATTAAAAGACGGGGCACCGGTAAATAACCGTCCGATTGAGCATAACCAATTCCATTATATTCCACTTGGTGTCGGGCTCGTTATTTCCCCGTGGAACTTCTTGTTTGCGATTATGGCAGGAACAACGGTCGCAGCAATGGTAACAGGAAATACGGTGTTATTGAAGCCGGCAAGTGCGACACCTGTTATCGCATATAAGTTTATGGAAGTGCTTGAGGAAGCAGGCATGCCTGCAGGTGTAGTCAACTTTATTCCGGGGCCTGGAAGTGAAGTCGGTGACTATTTAGTCGATCACCCACGTACACGCTTCGTCAGCTTTACCGGTTCTCGTGAAGTTGGCACACGTATCTTCGAACGAGCGGCTGTCGTGCATGAAGATAAAGGGCAAAAATGGCTCAAGCGTACGATTATTGAAATGGGCGGTAAAGATACGATCGTTGTTGACAATGAAGCAGACCTTGAGCTTGCAGCACAATCGATCGTTCAGTCTGCATTTGGCTTTTCAGGACAGAAATGTTCCGCTTGTTCCCGCGCAGTTATCCATAAAGATGTATATGATCAAGTAAAAGATCGCGTAGCAGAGCTCGCGAAAGAAATGGCCGCAGGTGACCCGGCGCCGAATGAAACGTATACCGGTCCTGTCATTGATCAGGGCGCCTATGATAAAATTATGGGGTATATCGATATCGGTAAAAAAGAAGGCAAACTAATTGCAGGTGGAACCGGTGATGATACGAAAGGCTGGTTTATTCAACCAACCGTGTTCGCAGATCTAGATCCAGAAGCGCGTATTATGCAAGAAGAAATCTTTGGCCCGGTTGTTGCCCTTGCAAAAGCTAAGGATTTTGATGAAGCAATTGAAATTGCGAATAATACGGACTATGGCTTAACCGGTTCAGTTATAACAAATAATCGTGATCATTTGGAACAAGCGAGAGAAGATTTCCATGTAGGTAACTTGTACTTCAACCGCGGCTGTACCGCAGCGATCGTTGGATACCAGCCATTTGGCGGCTTCAACATGTCAGGGACCGACTCCAAAGCGGGTGGTCCGGACTACTTGATCCACCACATGCAAGGAAAAACGACATCGGAAATGTTTTAATAGAACGATTTATTTCGAATAGATTGTGGCTTTTCCGTTCGCTTGAATCAAGTTGATTAAGTAGAAAGATCCCCCTTTATCCGGCTTGGTGTTCAACCCAGGTCATAAAGGGGGTTTTTACTTATTTTACACTAGAATGTAATAATTAAATGGAATTTTAAATGAAGTTTAGGGGAAGTTTAATAAGTGGTGATACACTGTAATTGACAAACAGTATGAATAGTGTGATAATTTACTGAATATGGTAAATTACGACTGTGAAAATATTGAGTTGTATTTTGGAAGGAGGGAGAAAAAGTGGAATATGCCATTTCAAGTGGTACTTGGTTTTGGTTGTTTGTTCCTATGCCATTATTAATATTATCGTCCATTATTACATTACTTACGGAAAGGGGGAAATAAAACTTGAATACAGCGACATTTATAACGTTTCTTATTTATTTAATTGGAATGCTAATTATCGGACTTGTTATGTATCGCAGAACCCATGACTTATCAGATTACGTTTTGGGGGGGCGTGGATTAGGCCCGGCTGTTGCTGCTTTAAGTGCGGGGGCATCAGATATGAGTGGTTGGCTCATGTTAGGTCTTCCTGGAGCAATCTATGCATCTGGTTTGGGAGAGTCATGGCTTGCAGTCGGTTTAGCAATTGGTGCCTATTTAAACTGGCAGTTTGTTGCTAAAAGGCTCCGCGTATATACAGAAGTAGCAAATAATTCAATCACTATTCCCGATTTCCTTGAAAATCGATTTAAAGATTCTTCCCATGTTCTTCGAATAATCTCAGCCCTTGTTATTTTACTATTTTTTACTTTTTATACGTCATCAGGGATGGTGGCTGGCGCAAAGTTATTTGAAGCATCATTTGGGCTATCTTATCAATCCGCTTTATGGATTGGAACTGTTGTTATTGTAGCGTACACATTTCTCGGAGGTTTTTTAGCCGTTGTGTGGACGGATTTTATTCAAGGAACATTAATGCTTTTGGCACTTATTGTTGTACCAATTATCGCATTAAATCAAATTGGTGGCTGGGGTGAAGCGGTTCAAGCTGTCGGAAACATTGATGCTGGTCATTTAAATATGATTAAAGGCGTAGGGGCAATTGCTATTATCTCCTCTATTGCTTGGGGGCTAGGCTATTTTGGACAGCCACACATTATTGTTCGTTTTATGGCTTTGAAATCGGCAAAGGATGTCCCTGTAGCACGTTTTATTGGAACAACGTGGATGATCATTGGACTATACGGTGCGATATTTACTGGTTTTGTAGGGTTGGCATTTATTAGCACGCAAGATGTTGCTGTCTTAGGGCAGTTCGGTATAGAAGTGACATCGGAAAGCGGCATACAGATGCTCGCAGATCCTGAGAAAATATTTATTGCCTTTTCACAAATTTTATTTCATCCTATTGTGGCCGGAATTTTGCTTGCGGCAATATTATCCGCTATTATGAGTACGATCGACTCTCAGTTGCTTGTATCGTCATCTGCAGTAGCAGAAGACTTTTACAAAGCAATATTCAGACGTGAAGCAACAGATAAAGAACTCGTTTGGGTTGGTCGTTTTGCAACATTAGTTATCGCTGTTATTGCAGCGATCGTTGCCATTAACCCGGAAAGTACCGTTCTGGACTTAGTTGGTTACGCTTGGGCAGGGTTCGGTGCATCATTTGGCCCGATTATCATTTTATCCTTGTTCTGGAAACGGACTACTCGTAATGGAGCTTTAGTAGGTATCCTTGCTGGAGCAATTACCGTCATCGTATGGGGGGACTTCCTATCAGGTGGAATCTTCGACCTGTACGAAATTGTTCCAGGGTTTTTGCTAAACTTGATTTTGACAGTTATTGTCAGTTTAATGGGTAAACCAGCACCGGAAGTTGAATCGGAATTTGAACAAGCGTTAGTAAAGTTAAAGGAATAGTTATCAGTAACTTTGTTATGGAAAGTTTAGTACTGTTGTAGACTGACGTGCACACTTTAGCGAAAAGAAGAAAAACATCCACTTCCATCTGGATTGAATTTTGTCAATGAGGGCAAAAATAATCTATATGAGAAGTGGATTTTTGTTTGATTAGTTGCTTAACAGTCGCTTTTTCTGCTATTATCAAGAGTGTTATGTTGAACGTTTAATGATTTGCTTTTTACATGAGAAATTTTTATTGAAAATACATGTTATAAATAATATGGGAGGTGAATGATATGGCAAACCTTAAAAAAGATCGAGTGAAAGAAGTCGCTCATTTGGCACGAATTGCTATATCAGAAGAGCAGGCAGAAGCATTTACGGAACAATTAAATTCTATTTTTTCATTTACAGAGAAAATTCAAGAGATCAACACGGACAATGTTCAGCGCACAACCCATGGCCGTGACACTGAAAATGTGATGCGGGTTGATGAGCCAAAAGAATGGATTACACGTGATGAAGCATTGAAAAACGCACCGGATAAACAAGATGGTCACTTTAAAGTACCTTCGATCATGGAGTAAGGAGGAAACGATATGTCATTGCATGAATACAGTATAAAAGAATTAAGTGAGCTATTGAATAGAAAAGAGATGTCAGCACATGAATTGGTGGAGAAGTCATTTCACCGCATAGCAGAAGTGGATAAAGATGTTCAGGCGTTCCTCACATTGGATGAAGAGAATGCTTATGCACGTGCAAAGGAATTGGATAATGGCACAAAAAATGATCATCCTTTATTTGCGATTCCAAACGGAATTAAAGACAATATTGTAACGAAGGGTGTAAAAACAACTTGTGCGAGCCAAATGTTACATAACTTTAATGATCCACTATATGATGCTACGGTTATAAACAAGTTATCTAATGCCAAGTCCATTATGACAGGTAAACTAAATATGGATGAATTTGCAATGGGTTCTTCTACAGAAAATTCAAGCTACCATTTGACACGCAATCCATGGAATTTGAACCATGTGCCCGGTGGTTCGAGCGGGGGTTCAGCTGCAGCTGTTGCAGCAGGTGAAGTTGTGTTTTCTCTTGGTTCCGATACAGGTGGATCGATTCGTCAGCCTGCAGCTTTTTGCGGCATCGTCGGTTTAAAGCCTACATATGGACTTGTTTCTCGTCATGGACTAGTCGCATTTGCTTCTTCGCTCGATCAAATCGGGCCAATGACGCAAACCGTTGCGGATAATGCGCATGTGTTGGAAGTGATTGCCGGTTATGACGAAAACGATGCAATGAGCAAAAAAATGGATGCCCAAAAGTATACAGATGCATTAATAGGAGACGTAAAAGGGTTAAAGGTTGCAGTACCGAAAGAATTTTTGTCAGAAGGTGTGAGTACGGAAGTTAAGGCTTCTGTTCAACAAGCGTTGAAAGTGTATGAATCGCTTGGCGCCGAAATTGAAGAAGTCTCCCTGCCACATGTAACCTATGCTGATGCAGTCTATTATTTGATTGCCTCAGCGGAAGCTTCTGCCAATCTTGCTCGGTTTGATGGCGTCCGTTACGGAGTTCGCAACCAAAGCACAGATGATATGATTGAAATGTACAAGCTGTCACGTAGTGAGGGTTTCGGTGAAGAAGTAAAACGCCGCATTATGATTGGTACATTTGCGTTAAGTGCTGAATTTCACGATGATTATTTTGAAAAAGCGCAAAAGGTGCGCACATTAATTAAAAATGATTTTGAACGTGTTTTTGAAAAATATGACGTTATCATTGGGCCGACAACGCCTACACCTGCGTTTGAAATCGGGGAAAAGACGGATGATTTATTAACGCTATACATGCGGGATATGCTCACCGTACCAGTCAATCTAGCTGGTTTACCGGGTATTTCTATCCCTTGTGGCTTCAGTGAGCACGGATTGCCGATTGGAATGCAAATTATTGGGAAACACTTTGATGAACGTACAGTGTATCGGGTTGCCCACGCTTTTGAACAAGCAACCGAATATCATAAAAAACATCCAGCAATAGGGGGTGCAGCTAAATGAAATTTGAAACAGTAATTGGATTAGAGGTTCATGTGGAGCTTAAAACGAAATCGAAAATATTCAGTCCAAGTCCAAATGCATTTGGTGCTGAACCGAATAAAAATGTAAATCCGATAGACCTAGCATTTCCAGGTACATTGCCGCAATTAAATGAAGAAGCAATTAATTATGGAATGAAAGCAGCAATGGCTTTAAACTGTTCTATTGCGGAGCATACAGTATTTGACCGGAAGCATTACTTTTATCCGGACAACCCAAGCGCGTACCAAATTTCACAAGATAAGCAGCCGATTGGGGAGAATGGCTGGATTGATATAGAGGTTAATGGTGAAAAGAAGCGAATTGGCATTGAACGGATTCACCTTGAAGAAGATGCCGGGAAGCTGATTCATGCTGAAGACGGCTCTCTTGTTGATTTGAACAGACAAGGAACCCCGTTAATTGAAATTGTATCGGATCCTGATATTAGTTCTCCTGAAGAAGCTTATGCCTATTTGGAAAAACTAAAAAGCATCGTTCAATATACAGGTGTTTCTGACTGTAAGATGGAAGAAGGATCGTTACGTTGTGACGCGAATATCTCTTTACGTCCAGAAGGCCAAAAAGAGTTTGGTACAAAGACAGAGCTGAAAAACCTTAATTCATTTGCTTTTATTCGCAGTGGGCTTGAGTTTGAAGAAAAGCGCCAGGAAAAAGAATTGCTCGCAGGGAAAACACTGCTTCAAGAAACACGACGCTACGATGATAAAACAAAAGAAACAATTCTAATGCGGATTAAAGGGCATGCAGATGATTATCGATTTCTGCCTGACCCGGATATTGCACCGATTCATATTGATGAATCATGGAAAGAGCGGATCCGTAAAGAAATACCAGAACTTCCGGATGCCCGGAAAAAGCGGTACATGGATGATCTAGGTTTATCGGAATACGATGCCGATGTCTTAACAAGTTCCAAGGAAATGGCTGACTTTTTCGAAGAGACAGTTCAAAACGGCGCGGAAACTAAACAAGCATCCAATTGGCTGATGGGTGATGTATCCGCCTATATGAATAAGCATGGGAAAGAATTACATGATCTTTCCATCACACCTGAGGGACTTGCCAAAATGATCAAACTGATCGAGGATGGAACGATTTCTTCCAAAATTGCCAAGAAAGTATTTGCTGAATTGGTTGAAAATGGCGGAGACCCGGAGAAGTTTGTTAAAGAGCAAGGGCTTGTTCAGATTTCTGATGAAGGCCAATTACAAGAAGTTATTTCCGGAGTACTCGATGAAAATGAGCAGTCAATTATTGACTATAAGGATGGAAAAGGCCGTGCACTTGGCTTCTTAGTCGGTCAAGTAATGAAAGCGACACAAGGTCAAGCCAATCCGCAAATGGTAAATAAAATATTGAAACAGGAAATTGATAAACGGTAATTAGTAAGGACTACTGCTGGAATTCAACGTGGAAGGTTAAGGATTCTGCTGGATAAGCACTAAGGATACCTTTGCTTTAATAGTAGTTCTTGTTGTAAGTGAATAAGAATGCACACCGAAATCGGTACATCCTATTCGTAATAAGGTTTATGGGATTGTGGGGGAGGTGGCTCCATTGAAAAGAGCTCGAATCATTTATAATCCAACTTCAGGAAGAGAGATATTTAAAAGAGAGCTTCCAAATGTGTTGGAGCGATTTGAAGTGGCAGGCTATGAAACATCCGCTCACGCAACAACATGTGAGGGTGATGCGATTGAAGCCGCCAGAATAGCTGTAGACAGAAATTTCGATGTCGTCGTTGCTGCTGGTGGTGACGGAACGATTAATGAAGTGATCAATGGAATAGCTGAAGCCGAGGAGCGACCGAAGCTCGGAATTATTCCTGCGGGCACAACGAATGATTTTGCACGAGCGTTAGCGATTCCGCGTGATATTAAAAAAGCGGTGGATATTATTTTAAAAGAGCAAATTATGGCACTTGATATTGGGAAGGCTAATGATCATTATTTTATGAATATCGCTGGCGGCGGTGAATTAACCGAACTAACCTACGAAGTACCAAGCAGACTGAAAACAATGCTTGGCCAACTTGCTTATTATATGAAAGGGATGGAAATGCTCCCCTTCCTGAAACCGGTTCAAACTAAAATCGAGTACGATGGGAATGTATTCGAAGGTGATATTATGCTCTTTTTAGTTTCGAATACTAATTCTGTAGGCGGTTTTGAAAAATTGGCTCCCGATGCCAAGCCAAACGATGGATTGTTTGATTTAATTATTTTAAAAAAGACAAATCTGGCTGAATTTATCCGGATTGCTTCGGCAGGTGTAAGAGGGGCGCATATTGATGATAAACAAGTCATTTATGTGCAAGCAAAGCAAATTAGAGTAACACCTGAAGAAAAAATGCAATTAAATCTGGACGGAGAATTCGGTGGCATGCTGCCTGGAGAGATTATTAATTTAAAGCAGCACATCCCGTTTTTTGTGTCTGATAAGTTTATAGAAAAATATACGGAGAAAACCGTGATGAACGATACCGTATAACGTTCATTTTGCGGGTTGAATCTTTCTATCTTCACTTGAACCCTTAAAAGCGTGATATGTGTAACCATTCACAAAGCTTTTAAGGGTTATTTTACTCTGTAAAAAGACTACGTAAACGAGGGGAGGCGTGAGCAGATGCATCGTTTTCAAAATAAAGTGGAGAAGTTGTTAGAAATTAATAAAATACTTACGCAATCGCTCAAAATTGATGATGTGCTACGGAATGTCATTCATGCAGCTAGTGAACTTATTGATGTTTCCGATGTATTAATTATTTATTTATATGATGAAGCAACGAATACACTCCAATTTGCTGAAGGAGAAGGAGTTAACAAGGATAAGCTGAAAGATATTCTCTTTTCTCCCGGAGAGTCGATTGCAGGTAAAGTATTTGACGAAAAACAATCAAAATTATTTGCTTCTGAAAAAGAAATTGATACGTACATGACAAATATGAGCGATACCAATTATCGTGCTTATTTTGAAGGTGTTTATGAACGAAAAATTAAAAGCGCATTTTGTGTTCCGTTAATAAATAAAGACCGTTGCCTCGGAGTGCTAGTTGTCGATAACTTTAATCAAGATGGTGTGTTTACTGAAGAGGATATGCAAGTCATTGAAGCCGTTGCCGATCAAAGTGCTATTGCAATTGATAATTCGAATGTTTATCGAAGTTTAAAAGAAAAAAATGCTCTATTGACGCAATCCATTTCGATACATAATCAGTTTTACAAACTAATTATCGAGGAAGGCGGAATTGATAAAGTATTGGCATTGCTGGAGTCGATAATTCATTCAAAAGTTGTTCATCATCCTACATTAGTTTATGAAGAGACAGGAATGTTTTTTCCGATTGTCCGTGGTAAAGATGTTCTCGGCGTCCTCGAATTGGAAAAGAAGTTTCAACAGTTTTCCGATATGGATAAAATTGCTATTGAACATGCAAGTATGACTATCGCATTGGAACTTATTAAAAACAATGCGCTGTATGAAAAGGACCTCCATTTTCGCGAGGAAGTTTTTAACCAATTGCTGGAAGGATTAGCAAAAGAAGATTTGCAGCGTGTGCTTTATTACATGCAATGGGATGAATCTTGGGCGGTTCAATGTATGGTGATTGAAGGGGATAAGGAACGGCTCTGGCAGCAGAATAGCTTCATTGAAAAAGAATGGTTCGTCCGTTCCATTGAACAAATAACGAATGCCGTTACAGTAAACAGCTTTTTGTTCACTCGTGCTTATCAGTTAATTATCATCATACCGAAAATAAAAGAAAACGCAATGGATCAAATTATTAGAGGGATCGAGCGAAAGTGGGGCGAAAAAAAACATATCCTATATGGGGTCGGGCGCGAAACAGAAATTCAGGAATTGTCCGTTTCTTACAAGGAAGCAATCCGTTCAATTGGGTATGCAAAAAGTATTGAAGACCAACATGTGGTCGAATATTCGAAGTTAGGTTTTGAGCGATTGCTGCATGAAGTCGATCCTGCCATCATTGAAACGTTTATGCGTGACAAATTAAATCGTCTTCTCGTGTTGGATCCGACATTTATGAACACGCTTCGGCATCTGATTGAATCAAATAAAAACCACAAAAAAACAGCAGAATTACTACATATTCATCCAAATACTTTATATTATCGGCTTAAGAGAATCGAAGAAGAATTAAGGATTGATTTGAATAATGAACAAAACTGGGTTGATCTCGTCATCGCAGTTCGATTGTATGTGGCAGGCAACAAAAGAAATCGCTAAAATTTGTTGCTCGCCACATTTATTTTTATCATTTATAGTATTATGATAATTCCAGGAGATATTTTTAGGAGGGCTAACATGAGCAATACGTACGGTAATTACATCAATGGAGAATGGGTAGATGCTGCTACGAAAGAAACATATGCAAGTATCAACCCAGCAAATACAGACGAAGTGCTTGGTTCGTTCCAACGCTCGAATAAAGAAGATGTTGAACGAGCAATTGAAGCCGCGGAACAATCATTTGAAGCTTGGGCGAACACATCAGCAACTGTACGCGGAGATGTTATATTTCGCCTCATTCAATTACTTGATAAACATAGAGAAGAGCTAGCTACAATTATTACAAAAGAAGTTGGTAAGTCATTTCGCGAAGCAAATGGGGAAGTGCAAAAAACAATCGATGCGATGAAACAATTTAGTGGCGAAGCGACGAGACTGAATGGCGAAACGATACCATCACAGGATAATGGAATTTTTGGCTATACGGTTCGAGAGCCATTAGGCGTTGTTGGTGTGATAGCACCGTATAATTTTCCTTTGGGGATAGGAATTTGGAAAATTGCTCCCGCTATTATTGCAGGAAATACGGTTGTTTTTAAACCAGCAAGCAACACCTCCCTTATTAGCGTAAAAATTATGGAGTTGTTTGAACAGGCTGGTGTTCCGGCTGGTGTCATTAATATGGTAACAGGACCTGGCGGTGTGATTGGTGATGCGATCGGATCCCACCCAAAAATTAAAGCAGTTTCATTTACTGGTTCTACAGATGTAGGCCTTACTCTCGGAAAAGCGGTAACATCACGTGGTGCAAAAATGCAGGCAGAAATGGGTGGAAAAAACCCATCGATTATTCTTGAAGATGCCAATATTGATGAAACGATTGAAAATATTGTTATTAGCGGGTTCTTGGATAATGGGCAGCGCTGTACAGGAACGAGTCGCCTAATTGTGCCTCGTTCAATTGCAAAGGAAGTAACAGAAAAACTTGTTGCTCGTGCAAAAAAGCTCGTCATCGGTGAAGGCTTCGGAGAAAATGTCGATAACGGACCGGTCGTTGATGAAAATCAATTAAATACGTACTTGCATTATGTTAATTCTGCTATAGATGAAGGAGCAACATTGGAATATGGAGGCAAACGATTAACTGAAAATGGCTTGGACAAAGGTTATTTCGTCGCTCCGACAATTTTCAGCGGGATAACGAGTCAGATGACGATTTTTAAAGAAGAAATTTTTGGTCCTGTCATCGGCATTACTGTAGTAGATTCCTATGAAGAAGCATTGGAACTTGCCAATGATAGTGAATTCGGGCTATCATCTACGATTTACACAAATGATTTAAATAAAGCGTTTGATTTCGTTCGTCGCGTAGAATCCGGTGTAACGCATGTCAATATACCATCGAATTACTTTGAGAACCAATACCCGTTTGGCGGTAAAAAAGCATCAAGTATTGGACCGCGCGAACAAGGTTCTACTGCACTCGATTTCTGGACGGACTACAAAGCTGTTTATATGAGGCCATAACGAATGAATTGCAAGTCAAGGAAGCGAAATAAAACCTTACGAATAAGTAGATTACAAAAATCTGCAATGATCGGCTTTTTATACAACTGACCTTCATAGATTGAAAGCTGGCTTTTTAACTTGTGCTACACGTGTTCTTTCAATGTGAAATGTGTTAAATGATATTGAGCAAGAAGTAAAAATTAACCTGGAATTCGTCATCTGCTCTGCACAAGAGCGGGTGTTGAATTTTCCAAAATAAGATCAATTACGAATGAATGCACTAGAGAGCAAATAAACATCAAGAGAGGACTGATCGTTTGAAAAAGATTGGCGTTATTGGCTGTGGCTTAATGGGCCAGGGCATAGTGAAAAATTTATTAAAAAATGGTTATATTGTATCTATTCATGATATAAATAAAGAGGCTGTGGGAAAATTAGTTGAAAAGGGGGCGGTGCGATCAGAAAATGTGAAAAAATTGGCAGAAGAAGTTGATTGTTTAATTCTCTCCTTACCTTCTCCTGCATTAATTCAAAAACTGCTGCTGGAAGAAGATGACGGTGCGCTGCAAGCAATGCGACCTGAAACGAGTATCATTGACATGAGTACGAACGATGTACAACTGACACGCCACTTACATGAAAAAGCGCAGGAACGCAAAATTGAATATTTTGATTGTCCGCTAAGTGGTGGCCCTGCTGGAGCTGAAGCCGGCACACTAACAATTATGGTCGGCGGAAATGAAAAGGCTTTCGCATCTATACAGGACGTGCTGAAAGCTGTCGGTGAGAATATAGATTATGTTGGCCCAAGCGGTGCAGGTCAAACTGTTAAACTTTGCAACAATATGGTAGTCGCAGGTGTCATTACATTATTGAGTGAAGCTATGCTAACTGGGGAAAAAGCAGGTATATCGAAAGAAAAAATTGCAGCAATCTTACAAAAAGGGTCCGCTCAAACAAAGGTGATGGATGTATTCGGACCAAATATATTGCAGGAAACATTTGAAGATGTAAAATTTTCGCTTGCCAACATGACAAAAGATCTACAGCTGTACAAAAATCTTGCAGAACAAAATCAAATACCAACATTCTCGAGCCAAAATACAAACCAGTTGTTCAATATTGCAAACAACAAAGGAAGCGGTTCGAAAGATTCAACTGCCGTCCATGAAATTATTGAAGCTTTGGCAACATAAGAAAGACCAAGGACAGCGACATGCGTCAACACAAGTGTGCAGGCTTGACCAAGGCAGTAACACACGACATCAAGAGGGAAACGCGTCATAGAGAGAGAATCCCACCTCAACACGATTGCAACCTTCATCAGCTTAAAAGCTTACTTATTATAGAAAATAACTGTGTTGGAATGCAATTACAGTGCAAAAAGTATATCATGAATTGTGTAATAAAATTTGAATTTCAAGGAGGAATTACTGTGAATGAAAACAATTCGATTTACGGCATTTGGAAAGACTGGCGTCTCCATGTGCTTGTTTTATTAACGGTAGTTGTCACAGAACTGATTGGAACACATAAAATTCCGGTCGGCCCTGGGGTTATTCTGCTTTTACCAATGTTATATGCGCTTATTATTGGACTTATTTTATATTTCACACCAGTAGTTAAAGAAAAACAATCCAAAAATGCGGAACCAATTATCGTTCTTGGGGTAGCATTACTATTGGCTAAAATTGGAGTTATCATCGGTCCTTCACTCCCGGAGGTAATTGCTGCCGGACCCGCATTGATATTGCAGGAACTCGGTAACTTAGGAACGATCTTTTTAGCCCTACCTGTTGCGGTTTGGCTAGGTTTGAAGCGAGAAGCAATCGGAATGATGCACTCAGTAGCACGTGAACCGAACGTAGGTTTAATTATGGATAAATTTGGGATTGGGTCACCAGAAGGCCGTGGAGTTATGGCTGTTTATATTTTCGGTACGGTATTCGGTGCTGTCTTTATGGGATTGATTTCCGGGTTTCTAGCGACTATAACCCCGCTCAATCCACTGTCTTTTGCCATGGCTTCAGGGGTAGGAAGTGGAAGTATGATGGCGGCAGCAAGTGGATCACTCGTTGCAGCATTTCCAGAAATTGAAGATAAAATATTAGCTTTTGCAGGTGCAAGTAACTTATTATCCTTGTCCACAGGCTTATGGGTCAGTATTTTTATTGGCTTACCATTAACGGAAAAATTATATGGATGGATGACACGCGGAAAAACCGAATCGACAAAATAAGGGGGAATATGCATGTTAAAAAATGTTCAAGAATGGACGTTACTATTAGCTATATTTGGCTTTACCGCATTATTAGGTAACTGGGCAGGTTATGATATTTTACCTTTAGCAGCTGTTCCAGGTATGATTGTACTTATCTTAATTTGTTTAGCAGGGTTTATTTTACGTGAGCTGATTCCGATTAACTTCCCTAGCATTGCGTATATTTCAATCATTGGTGTCGCTGTGTCTATGCCGTGGATGCCCGGCTCTGAAAAGGTAGCAGAATGGACCGGTGAAGTACAACTACTTGCCTTAGCAACACCGATTCTCGCTTATGCCGGGATAGCGATTGGCAGATCTTGGACTGATTTCATGAAACTTGGTTGGAAAACACTTGTTGTAGCAAGTCTTGTGTTATTAGGTACGTTTATAGGGTCCGCACTCATTGCAGAAGTGATATTACGCATGCAAGGTATTATCTAAAATAAATAATTCGGCGATAACCGTTCTATTCATTTGACGTTCACACTCACAAATGGTGCTTCGATTAAGGGTAGTGACTATAACTTGCATCATTAGTGTAAAATCGGGGTCTGTTCTTTTCAAGGAACAGGCCCCGCTAACTAATTTCTAACTATTTAAAGGTTGATAAGAAGCGCTCGATCCCGTCCAAACCTTTTTGTAGTTCTTCCGTGGATTGTGCGAAAGAAATTCGGATATACCCTTCCCCGAATTTGGAAAAAGCACTGCCTGGTATCACAGCAATATTTTCTTCATCAAGCAACCTTGATGCAAACTCCTCTGAAGAAAGTCCGGTTTTTTTAATGGATGGAAAAATATAAAACGCCCCTTGAGGTTCATTTACATCTAATCCCATTTCTATCAATCGGTTATAGACAAAGTCTCTTCGTTTTTTATAATCTCTCTTCATTGACTTAATTTCTTCGCGGTTTACCCCT
Organism: Virgibacillus sp. W0181; assembly: GCF_051846915.1. Lineage (NCBI taxonomy): Bacteria > Bacillati > Bacillota > Bacilli > Caryophanales > Bacillaceae > Virgibacillus > Virgibacillus sp. W0181. The sequence goes on along the minus strand of NZ_JBPYCR010000001.1, from coordinate 169,771 downwards.
TGTTTCAATGCTTCCGTTGCTGCATATTGGCCGACGGTACTTGCACAAACAGTATTGAATGAATGGATGGCATAAAATTGGTCGATTAAATAAGCGGGTGCAAAAGCAAATCCGATGCGCCATCCTGTCATAGAGTGCGATTTTGATACCCCATTGATAATAATTGTTTTCTCTTTTAATCCTGGAACTGCTCCAATAGAGTAGTGTGTATCTTCATAAACCAATTCACTATAAATTTCATCCGCGATAATAAAGATATCTTTATCCCTCAATAATTCTCCTATCTCAAATATTTCTTCTTTTGTAAGTATAGAACCTGTCGGATTGCTAGGATAAGGGAGCATAACACAGCGGGTTTTATCGGTAATATTTTCTTCGATCATTTGGGCGTTCAATTTAAAACCGTTATCCCTTGTATCAACTAAAACGGATTTTGCATTACATAATGTGACTAGTGGTTCATATCCAACATAGACAGGTGCTGGCATAATAACCTCAGAACCCTCATCTAATATTGTACGAAAAGCGATATCAAGTGCCTCGCTAGCACCTACCGTAACAATTACTTCATCTTCCGGATTATAGGATAAATCATATAATTCCTTTACATAGTCACATGCAGCTTGTCTCAATTCGTACAAACCAGCAGTTTCTGTGTAAGCAGTTTGATCATCTTCAATCGCTTTCATACCAGCGGCTTTAATATAATCAGGTGTTGGAAAATTTGGTTGACCGAATGTCAAATTCACAACATCTGAAGAACGGTCGATTTTGTTGGAAATTTTTCGTATCCCTGAAATCTCGATTTTATCAACATTTTTATTCAATAAATGACGCATCTATATCTTCCTTTCCGTGATTATGTTTAACTTTGATAGCCCATTTTCCATGATATCTTATTTGCTGTATTTATGACTTTTAAAATTACCACCTTCTTTATTTAAAAAACCTCACCAAGCTTTTTGAATAAGTATATTATCTACCAAAGTTAAGGAGAGTGCATCAGACATGTCCTACACTCATCTTACCAAAATGGTGCTCGTATTCATAAAAGAATATCATGCATTCTGTCTCTCCGGCCATAAAATTGCAGAAAGCTAAAGTGAGGTTATGATCCAATTGGAAAATCATTAGCAATTAACAAGATATAGAATCTATTTAGCTGATCCTGGCATGCCTTCACAAAAAGGGTTTGAACTTGTACTCCAAAGGACTTTTACGAAAGGGTGGACTGCCAAAAAAATGGAATTCAATTCCGTGTCATAAGCAAAAATATTTGATATAGCTTTACCAAGAAACAACATACCCAAAAAAGTCTTTAAATTACCATCCGCTTAGTGAGTGTTTCATGGATCATGTCGGTAAAAACCTGATAAAAGTATGAGATTGAATGTGAGAAAGTTAAACGAAGGTTATTTTCCATTCGCAAAGTTGGTGAATTATTATATCAAATATGCCCCGTTGTAATCTGACCCCCTTTTTTATTGATTGTTAGCAGATCTTTTCTGATAGACTTCGTTGTGATAAAGATTGCTTATATTTTATGTCGAAGGAGGCATACTAAGAAATAAAAAGGGTGAACCACTTATGAATCATGGAAAGGCAATCGTTATAAAGTTCATTATCGTATCTATTGTGATTTGTTCGTTATTTGGGATTTTTACTAATGTAACACTTAGTATGCTGTTTGTGATGAGTTTGATTGTAACAGGTGTTGCATATTTCATTGGAGATTTATTATTGTTGCGCAAATTTGGAAATGTTATCGCTACATTTTTGGATTTTGGCCTACTTATTTTGTCCGTCTGGATGCTAGCCAACCTTTTTATCGATACTTCCATGGCGATGCTGCTCGTATCTTTCTATGTAGCCTTTATTATTACTTTCACAGAACCATTATTTCACGGATACATGCAGGAAAAGGTGTTTGCTAATGAACCAAAATTTCCATCGTCTGGGCAACTGCAAACGGAATTTGCCGAAGAAGTAGATATGGATAATATTTCAGTTGAAAATAGAGATGACAGTGAAAAGTAAACTTATCATTTCTTCGAGCATTCCATCAATGACACTAACATTGGATGGAATGCTTTTTTCTGTTTCGCTATAAGTAGGTAGGAAAAATTTTTATATCCTTTTACGTTAAAGCCTTGATTTATGATAAGATGGAAACGATATAAGGGACTGTTAAAATAATAATGCATATTGGATAATACGAAAATGGTAAAGAGTAAAGGAAGATTAAGATGGCTAAACGAACAGCACCGGTAAAGAAAAATGAAACAATTACACTGCAGTTTGAAGACTTAACGCACGAGGGGAATGGTGTTGGCAAAATAGATGGTTATCCGATATTTGTACCGTATGCCCTGCCCGGGGAAAAAGCGGAAGTTAAAGTTGTAAAGGTAAATAAAAACTTTGGCTTTGGTAAACTGCTTGAAATCAAGCAAGCAAGTCCCGAACGGGTAGAGCCTCCTTGTGATGTTTTTTATAAATGTGGTGGATGTCAAATACAACATATGAGCTATAATATGCAGCTTGAAATGAAGCAAAATCAAGTAAAAAACGTTATGAAAAAAATTGCCCATCTAGATGATGTACCCGTCCATTCGGTGATTGGGATGGAAGATCCATGGCGCTACCGGAATAAGGTTGCCATCCCTGTCGGCGAAAAAGACGGTGAATTGATTACTGGATTTTACCGTATGAGAAGTCACGATATTATTAGTGATATGGATACGTGTGTTGTGCAAGATGAAGTGAATGATCGAATGGTAGAAGCTGTCAGAAGAATAGCAGATAAACTAGCTATTCCGGCATATGACGAAAAAAATGATTGTGGCGTTTTACGGCATATTATGGTGCGTACCGGGCGAGAGACCTATGAAACGATGATCGTCCTCATCACGAGAACCAAAAAGATTCCACATAAGGAAGAACTAGTGAAGGAACTTACCGAAACATACCCACATATTAAATCGATCATCCATAATATTAATAACCGAAAAACAAACGTTATTATGGGAAAAGAAACGAATGTTATCTGGGGCGAGAAATATATTTACGATACGATTGGTGATGTCCGTTTTGCGATTTCATCAAATTCGTTTTATCAAATTAACCCGCCACAAACAAAAAAACTATATGAAAAAGCGTTGGAATACGCCAATGTTAGTAGCGATGATATTGTCATTGATGCATATTGCGGCATCGGAACGATTTCTTTATTTTTAGCGCAAAAAGCGAAGAAAGTATATGGCGTTGAAATTGTTCCGGAAGCAGTCAGCGATGCGAAATTGAACGCGAAATTAAACGGAATGACGAATGCTGAATTTTTCGTTGGAGAAGCGGAAAAAGTAATGCCATGGTGGAAATCACAAGGTCTGAATCCTGATGTGATTGTTGTTGACCCGCCAAGAAAAGGCTGTGATGAAGCATTACTCGAAGCAATGATCGACATGCAGCCGTATCGAATCGTCTACGTATCATGCAACCCATCTACATTGGCCCGTGATTTGCGTATATTGGAAGATGGCGGATATCGTACGAAGGAAGTACAACCGGTCGATATGTTCCCGCAGAGTATGCATGTCGAGTTGGTTGCATTGATGTCAAGAGTGGATGAATAAGAAGGGTTGAAGTGTTGATAGAATAAGGTTTATAGGGTTTCACCTTTGTTTATTTTATGTGGATAAACTGGTGAAGCCCTTTTATTGTTGATGTTGGAAGTGCTGGAATTTGGGGTTGAGTTGACAGAATGGCTTTTAGGGAGGAGAGTTGACAGGATAGATTAAGTTTATTTAATTAAAAATTATATAGAGATTAATTGATATTGTTCGCACTTGGGAATATAATAGTAGTATCTTTAAAATGTGAGGGATATGGATATGGAATATATTTCTGCTAAAGAAGCGGCGGAAAAGTGGGGAATATCTAAGAGAAGAGTTCAAAAATTATGCGAAGAAGGAAGAATTGAGGGTGTGACTAAGGTTGGGCTTGTATGGGCCATTCCCCTTACTGCTAGAAAGCCTCAGGATAAAAGAAAAAGAAAATATAAGAAAGATTAAAATCAGAAGGTGAATTTTTTTGCGATACTTAGGTAATAAAACTAGATTATTAACATTTATAGAAAGTGTAATAGATAAATATAACATTGAGGGTAAAGTTTTTGGAGACTTATTTTCTGGAACAGGTAGTGTTGGAGATTATTTTAAGAATAGATTTAATATAATTTCCAATGATTTTTTATATTATTCATATGTCATTAACCGAGCAAAACTTGAAAACTATAGTATACCAGCCTTTTCAAAATTTGAGAAAAACTTTGAAATTAATATATTTGATTACTTAAATAAACTATCATTTAATCCGGATAAAAACTTTTTTGTATATAACAACTACACCCCTGTAGGAGATAGAATGTTTTTCACAGAATCAAATGGAGCAAAAATAGATGGAGTTAGAATAACAATCGAAGAACTGTATAAAGAAAAGTGGATTGATGAAAGTGAATACTTCTTTTTGTTAGCTTCGTTACTTCAAAGTGTGACTAGATATTCTAATACATCAGGTACATATGAGGCTTTCTTTAAGTTTTGGGATCCTAGAGCCGAAAAAGAATTTACATTATTGCCATTAGAATTTGAAGAATATGAAGATAATATTTTTAAACATGAAATTTATAATGAAGATACAAATGATTTAGTGAGAAGAATTAGCGGTGACATAGCATATATAGACCCACCTTACACGGTTACTCAATATGTTTCTGCATATCATATGCTTGAGACAATTGCAAAATATGATTTTCCAGAAATAAAGGGCATAGGTGGAAAAAGAGGTAGGGGTAATAAAAATTCGTTGTATGCAAGAAGAACAGTAGCTAAAGAGCAATTCGAAGATTTATTGAGACAATTAAATTTTAAACACGTTTTAATTAGTTATAGTAACCAAGCTTTGGTGCCATTAGACGAGTTAATTGAAATTGCAAAGATGTTCGCAAAAGATTCAAAAGTAGAAGTCGAGTATTATCAATATCAAGAATATAGAAATCATCGTTCTAGTAGTAAAGGGAATGGACGAAAACTAAAAGAAGTGATTATTTACTTTGAAAAAGAAAACACTTTGATGAAATCACCTTTAAATTATTCTGGAAGTAAAGATACACTTTTACCTGAAATATTAAAACATTTACCTTATTCTATAGATACTTTTGTAGATGTAATGGGTGGAGCCTTTAATGTAGGGGCTAATGTTACAGCTAAAAAAGAAGTTGTTTATAATGAATTGAATCCATATGTTTTTGGAGTTGTAGAATGGTTGCTTAAAAATGATAGTAATAAGTTAATCGAAGAAATCGAAGGTGTAATTTCAGAATTTGATTTGAATAAAGGTGATAAAGAACAGTATCTAATTTTGCGAGATTATTACAATAACGTAGATAATTCTCCAAAATATTTATATGCCCTCCATATGTACTCGTTTCAAAATATGATTCGTTATAATAATTCACAGAAATTTAATACTCCAATAGGGGTTGCGGGATACAGTGAAGATATAAAAACTAGAATAAAAGAATTTAAAGTAAGGGCTCCGAAGTTAACAATGTTGAATTTAGATTATACTGATTTAGATTGGGATTTATATGAAAAAGGTACAGTTTTTTATTTTGATCCTCCATATTTTATAACAAGTGCGGCATATAACGATGGTAGACGTGGAATGAAAGGTTGGAGCGCTGATGAAGAAGTCGAGTTATTAAATACTTTAAACTATTTAAACTCAATAGGGCATAAGTTCATTTTATCTAATGTTATGCATCATCGAGGGAAAACAAATCATTTACTTGAAAAATGGGTAGAAGAGCATGGGTATCGTGTTGTGGATATAGGTACTAGTGGTTGGCGTTATAAAAAGAATGAAGTTTTAATATTAAATTATTAAGGAGTGAAGTAGGTTGAAGCGTATTTTAGTATTGCCGAACGAGTTTGAAGAAAAATTAAATGAAGCTTACTTAAGTGCTGAAGTTCAGTCAAAATGGCTAGAAATTGGTATAGGTTCTGCACAAGAAATGATTGAGGCAATGCTTCAAAAATTGAATAAGAATTATCCAAAATTAAAAGTAGTGGAATGCAGATTCGACACAAAAGAAAACATTAAAAGTACAATTGAGAACTCAGGTAATAGTTCCATATATTCTGGTTACTTTGAAACAGAGGATGGTAGAATAGACGGGCTTTTCTTTTATATACATCCTAAATTAAATTCTGGTAATGATTTTTTAACAAGACAAGTTATGCCTACTCTTCTAGGGATTTCTGATAGCGTTTTAAATCGTACTAATAATCTATATTTTAATAATAGGCCTGTGTATATTGTGAATTTAAATGAAACCAATAGATCGTCTCAAAGAGCTGTTAAAGTTAGTTTTGTTTGTTCGGAATTACTAGGATTTAACTATATTGATATGTTTAATCGAGGCTACCATGATGTTCTTGGGTCTTCTCATCCTATCGGTAACAGAGACAGGTTGATAGGTTTGGAAGAATTAGATAATCTTTTACTATCAAACGGTTCTAATAATTACTTTGAAGTAAATGATGTGCAGAAAGAATTAATATTGTTGTCTGGTTTAATCGTTAATTCAGAAAATCCTTCATCAGAAGTTTATAGGTATTTATTAAGGGTGCTACCAGCAATTTACATGGCGATAGATAAAAATTATCGAATTAACTTCGATAGCTTTAATGGAGTTAATCAAAGTTTAATTGAAAAAATAAGAAACTATGTTTCAAAATTGAATTCAATAATTTAGGAGGTATACAAAATGCAAATTATTTATTATGGAGCCCCAGGGACTGGTAAAAGTCACAGTGTTGATGAATATATTAAATCGTTAGGAATCTCAGAAGATAGAGTCTTCAGAACTACATTTCATCCAGAATATACTTACAGTGATTTTGTAGGGCAGCTACTTCCAACGGTCAAAAGCACGGGTGCTGGTAACTCTCAAATAACTTATGAATATTCTAAAGGGGTATTCACAAGAGCACTAGAGAAAGCTTATGAAGACACATCAAAAATGGTTTTTTTAGTTATTGAAGAAATGTCTAGAGGAGACTGTGCTGCAATATTTGGTGACATATTTCAACTCTTAGATAGAGAAACGCAGGGGATGAATGTTGGATATAGTAAGTTTTTTATAAACAATGAAATAATTGCTGAAGATATTATAGCGATTCCAGATGATAAAGTGAAGCTTCCTCCAAACTTCAACATTATTGGTACAGTCAATACAAGCGATCAAAATGTTTTTGTTATGGATACAGCTTTTAAAAGACGATTTGATTGGGAATATATTAGTACAAAACCAGTCCCGACTGTGAAACCTTATAAAAATAATGTTGATATAAGAGTTTATCGTGATAATAACAATAATTATCAGGATGTTAGTTGGGTAGATTTATACGGGACCTTAAATAAGTTTATATCCGACACTCGTTTTTTGAGTTTAGGGGAAGATAAACAATTAGGGCAGTTTTTCATAAAGTTTAATGAAAATGCAGCAGCATCAGAGCATAAAGAACAAGTTAAAAACAAATTATTACATTATTTATGGGAAGACATTCAAAAGTCTAGTTATAGTACAGAGATATTTTTATTTGACGAATCTTTAACTAGTTTTTCAGAGATATACGATGCGTTTGAAGATGATAAAAAAATATTCAGTGATAGGTTTTTAGAATGCCTTGACTTGTGGCTGAATAATTCATTATAACTGTTTATAACTTAGGAGGATATGTTAGTGAATATGCATGTGGGTCAAGATAATTTTGATATATCACAAATAGACGTATCACTTTTTAATATTTACAAAGGGGACATAAAATACATAAAGTCAATTGGAAAAGAAGTTTTCGATTTTGTCGGTATTATATTAAGTGACAAGAGAAACTTAGTGGTTTTTCCAAAACATTTTTATAGTGAAAACCAATTAGAGGTAATGAATAACGCAGGTAATGTAAATCAAAGAGACGTTAAATTATTATTTGATGTTATGATGAAGTATATGGATAGTAGCAAAACAAAGGCAAAAGCTAATCGACATTTTGGATTCGAGCCAGAATTTAAATCAGATTATCCCTTTGCACCCTTTTTTGCTATTTATAAATATTACCAGCATTTTGGAGTATATAGAGAAAACACAATGGAAATTAAACCAAATATAAGTGGCGATATTGCGTGGAAGCAAACAATTCAAAAATCAAATGTAATAATTAGTGAAGGAAATATCCTTTATTCTCCTCTGTATAAGAAAAGAAAGAGAACTTATAATGTTTTTTTAAGTGAGTGTATGGTATTTGTAATAAACCATACAATTAAAAGTTTTCCGCTATTTATAAATTTACCTGTAATTAATTCTTATAGAACAACATTTGATTTCCTAAAGTATCGTGATTACACAATTAATCAACTTAGATTACTTAGAAATAGAATATTTAAGGATGCTGATAAAAGTTTAGTGGACAATTTAATCGACTTCTTTGAACAGTATAGTAAATCTTCTCAAGGTGGAGAGGTCCATATCAAAATAAATTATTTTGATAGGATTTGGGAAGAAATGGTTGAAATATATTTAAACGATTATTTTCAAGGTGTAGATGAAATTAATAATAAACTTATATTTAATAAAAGTTTTAACGCTTCTCGAATTACATTTACAAGTAAAGAGTTTGAAGTGGATGTATCACCTCACAAGTTTAAAATCAGATTGGATCATTTTGCGAAAAGCAATGATGCAATATTCATTTTTGACTCTAAATATTACTATAAAGTTAATGATATGAATTATAAACAATTTTCCTATAATGAGCTATTGAGAGGGAAGTTCGAGGGGGATAAACATATATATAGTGCATTAATTTTACCGGGTGATGTTTCCAATTCAAGTTTACATTTCTTTTTATCTCCACATTATAGAGGAAATAGAACAAAAGGCCTTAAGATTATAGAGCATTATTTGAATGTTCAAGAAGTTATGATGCACTATGTATCAAGTTAATATACTTTTTAATGATGCAAACCAATAAAATTTTTAAGGGGATAATATGCTTACGTTTAATGAAGTGAATTTTTTCAAGAGATTTTTCAATGAAAGTGGTTATATACTTGATTTTACTGATAAAGAATTTGATGACTTCACTTTAAAATCTGTAGGAATACCTTTGAAATTACGATATAGATTATCAAAAGGAAAATCTTTCGAAGCATTCATCGATGATGCTAGTAGTGAGAATGTTTTAAAATTGATTTTTGATTTAATAGAATACATAGATTTTCAAGACATAGATGGATTGTTATCAGAGGAACAAAAGAAGCTTTATCCAAAGCTTAAAAATATTCTATCTAGGTTTACGTACAACGATTTGTTTAGTGAAAAGTTGATAATAAATGCGAAGGAAAGATTCAACGACAAATATATAGATAGTCAATTAAGTATTATGATGTCGCTAGTGGAAAAATCACCTTCTGATGTAATAGGTAAGTCAAAAGAATTATTAGAGTCGTGCTTTAAACATATATTAGATGATTTAGGCGTGGATTATCCAACTACATCGACTATCGCTCAATTAAGAAAACAGGTTTTTCTTAAGTTGAATTTGGATCCTAAAGAAAATATATCAGCGAAAAATAATAATGACGTTAAAAAAATATTAAGTAGTTTTATTCAAGTAGTTGATGGTTTAAATTCACTTAGAAATGATAAAGGTGACGGGCATGGAAAAGGTAAAAACTATAAAGAGTTACCTATTAGATATGCTAAATTGGCAATGAATGCATCATTAACAATAGTACAGTTTACCTGGGATACTTATAAATTGCATATTAATAGCAAATAAATTGAAAGGAAGTCTTGTATATGGGAATCGAACATTCATTTAATAATTATGTGGAAGTGAAGTTTTATAATGAGTTGTTTGACGCTCTTCAGGACTTCATTTCTAATCATTCAGATAAACTAGACATTCGTCTGAGTATTGTTGAAGAAATAGATGAGATTGAATTATCGGACATAGTAATTAAGAAAGTTTATGTTGAGGATTTACCAGGTTCAATCATTGCCTTTGATGTGTTGATAGAGGCTTACATAGAGGTTAGTGATACAAATAAGCGAATTGTTGATGAGCGTGAGATAGGAGAACAATGGTTTATTTTAGAGTGCTTAACAAATATGGAAAGTAATTTTCAACAGTTTAAAATAAAACAGATTGAAGTATATAATCAAAGTAGAAATCGTTCTAAAGTCAATAATAAATTATCGGAATATTTTGTACCTATAATCAAAAAAGAAGAATTTGAAAAAGTAGCTGAGAATTTTCTGAAAGAATATTATCCTGAATCATTGATAACACCTACGCCAATAGATCCAATACTATTAGCAACAAAGATGAACTTGAAAGTGTTTAGTAGAACAATTACAAAAGATGGTAGTGTATTTGGTCAAATATATTTTAAAGATACGAATACATTATTTTATGATGAAAGCACTGAGAGCTATATCCAGGAATATATGGAATCGGGTAGCATTGTAGTTGATCCAAATTGTTATTTCTTGAGAAACTTAGGGTCCTATAACAACACGATTGTTCATGAATGTGTCCATTGGCACCTCCACAAAAAAGCGTTTATTTTAAAAAGTTTATTTGATGAAGAAATTACAAAGATTAATTGTAAAGTTTCAGGTGGAGTAAAAGGTAATGAAAAAGATTATATTGACTGGATGGAGTGGCAGGCTAATAGTTTAGCACCTAAGATATTAATGCCTTTGAATATGTTTAAACAAGAGGCATATTTAGTAATACAAGATTTAATGAAAGAAAATAAAACTAATGATTTGCTAGCCATAATAGAGGAAACCATTGATAAACTTGCAGAGTTTTTTGGGGTTTCTCGTTTAGCAGCAAAAATTAGAATGATTGATGCTGGTTATGATGAAGCAATGGGAGCGTTTAATTTCATAGACGGAAGATATATTCCAACCCATAGCTTTAAAAAAGGCACACTAGAAAGAAATCAAACCTTTTCAATTGGAGCAGTTGATGCGGGAATATTATCATTCACTGATGCTGATTTTGCAAGGCTTACATCTAGCGGTCGCTATGTTTATATAGATTCGCATTTTGTATTAAACACTCCTAAATATGTTGAAAAAGATTTATTTGGTAATTTAACATTAACAAATTATGCAAGGCACAACATGAATGAATGTTGTTTGGTTTTTACAATTACAGTACGCTCGAGTGACAGAATAGGTGCAAATTATCATAGTGAATGTGTGCTGAATCGAGATGAGAACTCCCCATTTGAATTTGATATTAGTTTTCATCAAGGCTACGAAAATTCAACACCAGAAAAACAAGAATTATTTTTGGAAAAAGTTATCATGGAGAATATGGAAATGTACGGAAAGATGAGTAATGATTTTTGTGATTGCTTAGCTAAAGTTAAAGATTGGCGCGGGTTAACCTATAAAGAAATAGCAGCAAAAATCCCTATGGATGATCGTCAAGTACGAAGGATATTCAATGGTGAATCTAATGGTAGCTTGGAAACTTTAGTGGCGATATGTATAGCTTTATACTTACCACCTGAAATTAGTTTTCACATTATAGATCAATCCGCACATCGATTATCAACAAGAGTAACTAGTCATCAATGGTATCGATATGTTTTAATGTATTTTCAAGGGAAATCAGTAGATGAAACAAGAGATTTTTTAAAAAAATATGATGTAACTTTATGAAAAAGCGGACATGCTCATGTCCGTTTTTGTTTTGTTGATTTTATGCGGGCTAATACTACTTCATTTTTATAAATGAAGTAGTATTAGCCTATTTTTTATGCTCAAAACGGGCATAACCATGTCCGACCGCAATGCAGAATTTCATTATACACTTTAGATAGATTAAAAAAATATCAAATGCCTGATTTGCAATAAGGGCAAAGGATACATATTGAAGTACGCAATCCGAACCAGGATTGTAGTGTCTCAATATTAGTGCCCTTACCTTGTTGCGCACTTTTTTAAGTAAAGGTCAGGTTACTAAAGGACAAGTTCTTCATTGTTTGCATCCTTTGCCCTCCGCAAATTGGCGGAGAGGATGCCAAACAATGACAAAAAAGTACAAAACAAGCCAAGAGAAGAGAGAGTCTTATATTTACTATTCAGGAGGTAAAAAGATAGCAACTATCATACCAGGTGAAAATGGTGTAACAGAGATTGACATTGAGATTTTACATTCTGAAGATGATAGAGAAGTAGATGAAGGTCGCCGCTATAATTATCGAATTGCTTGTAATCTTGATTCTTATGTAGATGAAAATGGAGAATCAAAAGCTGAGCACAATAAATTTTTAGCAGATTGGGATGCAGATCCATTTAATGAGATTTTGGAAATGGAGAACTGCGAAGAGAAACAAAAGTTAATCGAACAATTGCACAAAGCAATGGGGAAGTTAACAGATAAACAACTGAGAACGGTACAAAAGAAATTTTATGAACAAAAAACAAACGTTGAGATTGCAGCCGAAGAAGATGTGACTGAAGCGGCTATCAGAAATCGTTTAAATAAAATATACAGAAGATTAGAAAAACTGATAGGAAAGGGCTCTTAATTGAGCCTTTTAAATTTTATTTTAAAAAAGGGGTTCGAAAGGGCATTATTTTTCGCTTACTAGTAAGGGACGAAATAAAACCCTTAGAAAGGAGTGTTTCAGATGAGTCTAAAACACAAGGTAATCATCAATGTTAAAGATGAAAATGGTGAGAAAACAAGAGTAGTTGAAGGTAAACGTAAAACTGTACGTAGCCGAATGCTAGATTTATTGTTTGGTAAAAAAGTAAATCTGCTTGTTATCACACCTGGCGACTCAGTAGAAACTGTTGAAATAAAAGAAACTCGGAAAGGCGGTGAGGCTTAATATGAGCAGAACAAAATTACTACTTGATGTAGTCACTGATTTACAAAATTTAGCTGGCTCACTTCAGACGATTGCTGAAGTGTTAGCGAGTAATGAAGAATCACCACGAACAGAAGAAAAAGCACCAGTGAAGAAGGCAAAGCCGAAAAAGAAAAAAATATCGCTTGAAGAAGTTCGTACATTATTGGCACAAAAGAGCCAAGCAGGCTTTACAGCAGATATCAAAAAGCTACTTGAAAAGTACGGTGCGACTAAGTTGAGTGAAATTGAAGAAAAAGACTATGAAGCATTGATGAAAGATGCGGAGGAATTGCAATGACGAAACATGCTATTTTATCCGCTTCAGGGGCACATCGATGGATGAATTGTACTCCATCGGCTCGCCTTGAATTAGAGTTTGAAGATTCTAGTGGTGAAGCGGCTAAGGAAGGGACAGCCGCTCATGAACTGGGAGAACATAAGCTTAGAGCCGCATTAAAGGTCTCAACGAAGAAACCAACATCTGTTTATGATTCTGAAGAGATGGATCGTTATACCGATGAATATGTCCAGTTTATTTTTGAAGAACTAGCGGCAGTAAAACAAGTAACGAAAGATCCACTTCTTTTAATTGAACAGCGGTTGGATTTTTCAAATTATGTCCCAGAAGGCTTTGGAACAGGTGACTGTGTAATTGTTGCAGATGATGTGGTTCATGTTATTGATTTTAAATATGGACAAGGTGTTTTAGTTGAAGCGGAAAATAATCCGCAAATGATGCTTTATGCATTAGGGGCACTTAATCTATTTGATGCAATTTATGATATCGATGCAGTGAAAATGACCATCTATCAACCAAGACGTGAAAACATCTCAACCTTTGAAATAACCAAAACTAGTCTAATAGAATGGGCGGAAGGCACACTTAAACCAAAAGCTGATTTAGCATTTAATGGAGATGGTGAATTTAACCCTGGTGACTGGTGTAGATTTTGTAGGGCATCTGTGGAGTGCAGAGCAAGGGCGGAAGAAAATTTGAAAATAGCAAAATTTGAATTTAAAAAGCCGCCTTTATTAACAGATGATGAAATAGCTGAAATTTTACTTCATGTCAATGACCTTACTAAATGGGCAAATGAAATATTTGCTTATGCAACGAATGCTGCTATTCAGCAAGGAAAACAGTGGGCAGGTTTTAAAGTTGTAGAAGGTCGGTCTAATCGTAAATATGCAGATGAAGAAGCGGTAGCTGAAGCCGCAAAGAAGGCAGGCTATGAAGATATTTACAAGCAAAGTCTGCTTACGATAACCAACATGGAAAAATTGATGGGTAAAAAGAAATTTAATGAAGTGCTTGCTGATTTTATTATTAAGCCAAGCGGAAAACCAACGCTTGTTCCGGTATCGGATAAGCGTCCAGAAATAAATATATTAACAGCAAAAAATGAATTTATGGAGGAGAAATAATTATGTCGAAAACAGTAAAAAATCCAACAAAAGTAATTACAGGGGTAGTACGTTTATCTTATGCAAATGTGTGGGAGCCAAAGTCAATTAATGGTGGAAAAGAAAAATATAGCGTGAGTGTGATTATTCCAAAAAGTGATACGAAAACTTTAGAAGCAATTGAAAAAGCAGTAGATGCCGCAATTGAAGAAGGGCGCGGAAAGTTTGGTGGGAAGATTCCAAACAAGGCATCGTTAAAATTACCTCTTCGTGATGGAGATATTGACCGTTCAGATGATGAAGCGTATGCAGATAGTTTCTTTGTTAATGCAAATAGCATTACACCACCACAGATTGTCGATGCCGATATTAATCCGATTTTAGAGCGTTCGGAAGTTTACTCAGGTGTATATGCCCGTGTAAGCATTAACTTTTACGCATTTAACTCTAATGGTAACCGGGGAGTTGCTTGTGGCCTTGGTAACATTCAAAAGATTCGTGATGGGGAGCCATTAGGTGGTCGAACAGATGCATCGGTAGATTTCGCTACTGATGTGGATGATGACTTCTTATCATGAAAACAATAAATATTGATATTGAAACATATAGTAGTGTGGACCTCGCTAAAAGCGGGGTCTATCGCTATGTGGAGGCAGATGATTTTGAAGTAATGCTATTTGCTTACAGTGTGGATAGTGGACCTGTTCATGTCATTGATTTAGCGAATGGCGAGTCTATTCCGCCTAAAATTGAACAAGCAATATTTAATAAAGATATAACAAAATGGGCCTTTAATGCTCAGTTTGAACGGATTTGTTTAAGTAAACATTTTAAGCAAGATTTATCACCTGTAGATTGGCGATGCACAATGGTGTGGTCTGCTTATTTAGGCTTACCGCTATCTTTAGAAGGTGCTGCAATGGTAACGGGAGCGGATAAACAAAAAATGTCGGAAGGTAAAGATTTAATTCGTTTTTTCTCCATTCCTTGTAGGCCAACAAAAACAAATGGTGGTCGAACGAGAAATTTAAAAGAACATGATCCTAATCGATGGGACAGTTTTAAAGCATATAACAAACGTGATGTAGAAACCGAAATTGCGATACAAGATAAACTATCAAAATTTCCGATGCCCGAAGCAGAATGGGATAACTATCTTCTAGATCAGTTAATTAATGATAGGGGAATAAAGCTAGATTTGGAGTTAGTTGCTCAGGCTATTAAATGTGATGATTTAATTCGCGGCGAGTTAGTCAGTCGTATGAAGGAAATTACTAAGCTAGAAAACCCGAACTCTGTTAAACAAATGCGTGAATGGTTACAAACAAAAGGTGTAGAAACAGACAGTTTAAATAAGGCCGCAGTAACTCATTTAATTGAAAGTAATGAAGGTGAAATTAAAGAAGTGCTTCAACTGAGAAGACAACTCGCAAAATCAAGCGTGAAAAAATACGCGGCTATGGAAAATGTCGTTTGTCGTGATGGACGAGCGAGGGGATTGATTCAGTTTTACGGTGCAAATCGTACAGGTAGATTTGCAGGAAGGTTAATTCAAGTTCAGAATCTACCGCAAAACCATATATCCGATTTAGACGAAGCACGTGCTTTATTGAAACAAGGTAATTTTGAAGCCTTACAAATTTTATATGAATCTGTTCCGAGTGTACTTTCTCAGCTTATAAGGACCGCATTTGTTCCTATTCGGAACAATCGCTTCATAATCGTTGACTTTAGTGCAATTGAAGCTCGCGTGATTGCTTGGATTGCAGGAGAAACATGGAGAAATGAAGTGTTTGCATCACACGGAAAAATCTATGAAGCATCTGCTTCTCAAATGTTTAAAGTTCCCTTGGATGAGATTACTAAGGATAGTCCACTTAGACAAAAAGGTAAAATTGCTGAATTAGCGCTTGGTTATGGAGGTTCTATCGGTGCATTGAAATCGATGGGGGCAACCAGCATGGGGTTGGAAGAATCGGAATTAAAGCCACTTGTTGATGTGTGGCGGCAGTCAAATTCAAAAATAGTGAAATTTTGGTGGGATGTTGATCGTGCAGCAAAAGAAACTGTGAGACAACGAAAAGCACACATGACCCATGGAATTAAGTTTGAATATCAAAGCGGCATGTTGCTGATTGGTTTACCTTCAGGTAGATGGCTCTCTTATGTAAAGCCAAGAATAGGGATAAATAGTTTTGGAAATGAATCTGTTTCTTATGAAGGTATTGGTGCGACAAAGAAGTGGGAGCGGATTTTCAGCTATGGTCCCAAGTTTGTCGAGAACATTGTCCAGGCTGTCTCAAGAGATTTATTGTGTTTTGCTTTGCAACGTGTTCATGATGAAGGTTTTCGTATTGTCATGCATGTACATGATGAAATTGTCATTGAAGCACCAAACGATGTAACGGTCGAATATATCAGTGATTTAATGAGCGTATCTCCACCTTGGGCAGATACGTTGGAATTACGTGCGGATGGATTTGATACAAACTTCTATAAAAAAGATTAATTTAGAGGGGTTCGAATACCCCTTTTTCTTCGCATATAGGTGAGGGTAAATTTATTTACTCTACAACTATTTGTAGGAGGTTCTTTCAATGAAAGAATTAATACCAAAAGATGAATATGGTGTATTTGCCGATACCAAGGATACGGCAAGGGTAGACAGTTTGTTTGTAGCAGAGTTTTTTGAAAAGGAACATTTCCATGTGTTACGTGATATTGCAAAAATCACTGACACCAAATCTGGATTGAGTGAAGAATTTATTAAATCCAATTTTTCGCTCAGTAAATATAAGGATAGCACAGGTAGAAAACTGCCTTGTTACGCAATGACTCGTGATGGATTTACGATGCTTGTCATGGGTTATACGGGAAAGAAAGCAATGAAATTTAAAGAGTTATATATTCGTAGATTTAATGAGATGGAAGAGTTTATTACATCGCTTGTTGCTGCTCGTAAGGAATTTCCATTACTGACGGAAAATATAAAGCTACTTCACGAAAACCCAAAACCATATCACTTTAGTAATGAGTGCGATATGTTAAATCGAATTGTTATAGGAATGTCAGCAAAGCAATTCAGAACAGCGAATGGTATTGAAAAGGGTAAAAGTATCCGACCTTATTTAACCAACGAACAGATATACATGCTTGAAACTTTACAAAAGGTAGATGTCGGCTTATTAGTTGCTGTTCCTGAATATCAACAAAGAAAACGCCATTTAGAATGGTACAAAATGAAATTAGAAAATGAAGGAGGCCAATCATAATGTTTTATGTGAAAGAAAGTTTGAATGACGCAATGGATGTATCTATTGAGATAACTGATGAAAATGTATTTTGCCATTGTCCTATGTGCAGTACTGAAGTGTCGGTAGATATTGCAGCGGTTTTTTGCGATGGAGAAGGTGATCTTTATAGCACATCGGTTTATTGCAATGATTGTAGTAAGAAGATAAGGTTTCACGGCAGGGAGGTAGAAAGTTTATGAAAACAAACTCAGCACCAAAAGAAGTGTGGGATGCGGCTGTACGTATTGTAGGATTTGATGAAATGGAATCATTAGCTTATAAAGTAGCGGGTAGAAAAACGATTATGTCAGAACCTGACTTTATGGATTTAACAGAAAAAGTAGCACAAGAACTGCACGATGTAGGACAAGTCTGTCAACCGATATCACCAGCAAGTGCGGCACTGTCTGTTTTCAGTGCCTGTATTCTTTTTGGTAGTGATGGTAGTGAAGTTGAAAAAATTGCTCAACCTACGCATCCGTATCGCAATGATATGTATATTTACGGTTTGGAGGCCTTATTTATCGCAGATGATGATTGTGTTATTTGTAAACTTTTGTTACATGACTCTAATGGAAGTGGTGCTGGAGCTAATAATGTTGGAATTATTCTATTATATGACAATGGCGATGCAGGTTTTCATGCTGTTCCATATGTGATAGATGAAGATGGGACATTCTTCCACGACTTTGAAAGTATTACAGGATTATCACATTGGTTAGCATATCTTTGGCGCGGAATTCAATATCGAATGAGTAATCGCCCTGAACTTATAAAAATTAAAAATGACTATTCACGAAATGAAATGGCTGGAAAAAGAAACCAAAAAACAGATGGTGGTAATCGAATTGCTAAAGTTCAGCGAATAATAACTATCGTCACAGATGAGGATGACCCAGTAACAATTGAACACAATAAGCATCAAATTACACTGTCTGTTTGGGGTGTTGCAGGTCATTGGAGAACATATCAATGTGGTAAACGTATATGGATTAAACCATATAAAAAAGGGAGAGAACGAAATAATCCTGCTTTATATTGTCCAAAAGAATACAGATTTACAGAGGAGTGAACCTAAATGATTGAATTTACTTTATATACAGCAGATTGTACGGGGAATCTATCAAATTGTGTTTACCCTCATCAAATAATTGTTACGGACAAACAATCGATGGAAGATGCGATTAAAACAGATCATGTATCTGCAAAATATAAGAATAATTATCGTTCTAACGCTAACTTTATTCAGGCAGATAACGTTGTGCTTGATTGCGATAATGACCATTCAGATAATCCGCATGAGTGGGTAGTTCCAAGTGACGTTGCTGCTACATTTGAAGATGTTCCTTTTGTTGCAGTGTACAGTCGAAACCATATGAAACAAAAGGGAAGTAAGTCAGCACGTCCACGTTTCCACGTATATTTCATGATTACAGAGATAAGAGATGCTACGGAATATACGAATATGAAACAGAAAATAGCCGATAAATTCCCTTATTTTGATACAAATGCACTTGATAGTGCTAGGTTCATCTTTGGAATTAACACACCAAACGTAGAAATATATGACGGAAATAGAAATTTAGAAGATGTCCTAAATGAGGCGAGCTTTGAGGATTGGGATGATGCAACGGAAGAAATTCAAGAAGGCTCGAGAAATACCACCATGTCTAGGTATGCGGGACGGGTTATTGTTCGTTTTGGTAATACAGAAGAGGCCTATGCATTGTTTCTTAAACAAGCAGATAAATGTAATCCGCCATTAGATGCAGATGAGCTAGATATGATTTGGAATAGTGCTGTGAATTTCGGAAAGAGAATTGCGTCACAAGATGATTATATTCCACCGGAAGATTATGAACAGGGGTTGCTTCTTAAGCCACTGGACTTTTCTGATGTTGGTCAAGCAACCGTTTTGTCTGATGAATATAAAAGCATTTTAAGATACTCTCCTGCAACTGATTTTTTAGTATATAACGGTGGATATTGGGAAGAGTCTAAACCCAAAGCACAAGCTGTTGCACAAGACCTTACAGCCAGACAACTAAAAGAGGCTGAAACGGAGGTTAACCTAGCTTTAAATGAGATGTCTGAAAACGGAGCACTAGATGTTGTGATGGACAAAGGATTGAAAAAGGCGGCTCAGTTTTTAAATGCAGAACAGGGAAAATCACTTAAACGATATGAAGAAGCACTGGCTTACAGCAAGTATGTTATTCAAAGAAGGGATTCAAGGAAAATATCGGCATCGTTAAAAGAAGCTAGACCAATGCTTGAAATTTTGCCTAAAGAACTTGATATAGATGGTTTTCTGTTAAATACCCCAAGCGCAACGTTTGATTTACGCTTAGGTTTGTTTTCCGAGATGATGCCTGACCCACACCACTTTATAACAAAGCAAACCGCAGTGACACCAAGTGATGAAGGAATGGACAAATGGCTAGAGGCATTGAATGTTTTCTTTTGTAATGATCAAGAATTAATTGAATATGTCCAAAGAATTGTCGGTTTGTCTGCAATTGGTGTTGTGTACTTTGAAGCGTTAATTATAGCCTACGGTGAAGGTAGAAACGGGAAGTCGACCTTTTGGAACGCAATCGCTAGAGTACTAGGGTCGTATAGTGGTAGTATCTCTGCCGATATTTTAACGGTTGGCTATAGGAGAAATGTAAAGCCGGAACTTGCTGAAGCAAAAGGAAAAAGATTATTGATTGCTGCTGAATTGGAAGAAGGTATGCGATTAAATACATCTAATATTAAGCAACTATGTTCCACTGATGAAATAACGGCAGAGAAAAAGTATAAAGATCCGTTTAAATATGTGCCAAGCCATACGCTTGTCTTATATACCAATCACCTTCCAAAGGTTGGTGCATTGGATGAGGGAACGTGGCGAAGGTTGATCGTGATTCCTTTTGAAGCGAAAATTGCTGGAAACAGTGACATCAAAAATTACACTGATTATTTGATTGAACATGCAGGAGGAGCAATTTTAACGTGGATTATTGAAGGTGCGAAAAAGATTATTGATGACAATTATAAGCTTAAACCGCCCAAAAAAGTTCAAGATGCGATTGACTTGTATAAAGAAAACAATAACTGGCTCCAACATTTCCTTGATGAATGTTGTGAACTTGATGAAACCTACACTGAAAAGTCAGGGGAAGTTTATGATGAATATCGTGCATTTTGTTTTCGAATGGGAGAGTTTACAAGAAGTACAACTGATTTCTATACGGCTTTAGACGCTAGGGAATTTGAACGGAAAAGAACGAGTAAAGGCGTCATTATCAAGGGGTTAAAGCTGAAATCTGAATTCCTTTAAACTAAAAAGTGTAGGTCTAATAAGGTCTATATTATAACTTTTTATATATGAATTTTTTAAAATAGTATATATAAATAAGTTATATAAAGGACTATCAAAGACTTACACTAAATTAAAATAAATTGCTAAACACCCACCCGAAACATTGATGAATAAAGGATTTATGGTTAATCCGAAAATTCCCAAAAGGTGAATGTCTATGAAGGAGAAATTAATCGAACAAAAATTAGTAAATGAAATAAAAGCTAGAAAAGGCTTATGTTTGAAAATGACTTGTCCAAGTTTTATCGGTATGCCAGATAGACTTGTTCTACTTCCAAAGGGAAAGGTTAGTTTTGTAGAAGTGAAAAGAAAAGGAGAAAAACCAAGGCCTATTCAACTATCAAGGCATAGATTATTAAAAAAGCTAGGATTTCAAGTTTTTGTATTAGATGATGTACAACAAATTAAAAAAATAATTGATGAAATGATAGGGAGTGATGCCGAATGAAGTTCATACCACACGATTACCAGAGATATGCAATTAGCTACATTGAACAAAATCCTATCTCCGCTATCTTTTTGGATATGGGCTTAGGTTAGGAAAAACAATCATAACTCTAAGTGCAATATACGAATTGGTGTTAGAGCGATTTGAAGTTCACCGGGTTTTAGTTATCGCACCGCTTCGAGTTGCTAGAAATACGTGGCCAGAAGAAATTGAAAAATGGAGTCACTTGAAAGGATTAACTTATGCAGTTGCTGTTGGAACAGAGAAAGAACGATTAGAAGCATTATATTCAGATGCGCACATTTATATTATTAACCGCGAAAATGTAGAATGGTTGATTGCTAGAAGTGGTATCGATTTTAATTTTGATATGGTCGTTATTGATGAATTATCCTCTTTTAAATCTCATCAATCAAAACGATTTAAAAGTTTGATGAAAGTAAGACCGAATATAAAAAGAATCGTTGGTTTAACAGGAACACCTTCATCGAATGGCTTAATGGACTTATGGGCGGAGTACCGATTACTTGATATGGGTGAAAGATTAGGGAAATTCATCGGACGTTTTAGAGAATCGTACTTTGATCCTGACAAAAGAAATCAACATATGATTTTTTCATATAAACCAAAACCAGGGGCAGAAGAAGCGATATATGAAAAAATAAGCGATATCACTATCAGCATGAAAGGGACGGACTATTTAAAACTACCCGATTTAGTCATGAATGAAATGCCTGTTTCGTTAAATCAGAAAGAAAAAGAAACGCTTGATGTCATGAAACGTGATTTGATTACAACGATAAAAGGGGAGGACATAACCGCTTCAAATGCAGCGGCTTTATCAAATAAACTTCTTCAAATGGCAAATGGTGCAGTTTACGATGATAACGGTTCTGTTACTCAAATACATGACAGAAAACTCGAAAAGCTAGAAGATATCATTGAAGCGGCGAATGGTAAACCAGTATTAATAGCTTATTGGTTTAAACACGACCTGCTCCGAATACAAAACCAATTTAAGGTAGAAGTTTTAACAAGTAGTGATTCGATTAAAAAATGGAACGAGGGAAAGATTCAAATTGCTGCAATCCATCCCGCATCCGCAGGACATGGTTTGAATTTACAGGCAGGTGGTTCAACACTCGTTTGGTTTGGACTCACTTGGAGCTTAGAACTTTATCAACAAACAAATGCGAGGCTGTATAGGCAAGGGCAAACAGAGACAGTAATTATTCATCATTTAATCACAAAAGATACAATGGACGAGCGTGTGATGGATGCTTTAAATAAAAAGAATAATACGCAGTCAGCACTCATTGATGCGGTGAAGGCAACGTTAAAAGGGGGAATTCTTGTATGAATATTGTATGGCACTACCTAGATAAACGAGCAGCAACGATTGACGTGCTAAAAGATTACAATAGCATGAAACATATTATTGATAATACCGATGATGATATTGCAATCCTTCATGATGGAATGATGTCCCCAAGCGCACCAGTGAATGATGGCATGCCGTCTGTACACAATCCAAAAGCAAATGAAAACCGTATTGCTTATAGCATAGATAAAATTGATGTGCTGAAAGAAAGGCTAAGACAAGCCATTGAATATATGAATTGGTTCCAGCCTGCTTGGGATGAGTTAACCGAAGATGAACAGTTTGTTCTGTATGAATTTTATATGGTGGAAGACCAAAGACGAACCGAAGCTGTGCATACGATTTGTGATTACTTTAAGATTGAGAGGTCATCTGCCTACAACAAAAAGAATAGAGCATTGGAAAGGCTAACGTTGTTGCTTTATGGCAAGTGAGTAATATCGTGGATGCATTTACCGTTTGAGCGGGTTATAGTGGTAGTATGGAAAAAGTATCAAAGGGAAATAGATTTGACTTTTGAATATTCAAGTGAGTAATATTGCGGACGCTTTTTGACTTTGAGCATGTTATGGTATTAATATAGACAAAATATTGCGAGCCTTCGTGGGAGAAATCCTGCGGGGGCTTTTTTGTTTGGAGGTGAAAGTTATGCCGAGAAAACCAAAGCGACCTTGTTCACAGCCAGGATGTCCTGAGTTAACGCATGAACGCTTCTGTGATGAACACCGGAAGGCTGAGGCGAGAAGATATGAAAAGTATCAACGTGATCCAAACACCGCCAAGCGATACGGACGTGCATGGAAAAGGATACGTGATCGTTATGTTGCAAAGAACCCGCTCTGCGAGGAATGTAAGCGAAACGGGAAGCTGACTCCAGTGCAAGAAGTACACCACATCCTACCGCTGTCAAGAGGTGGAACGCATGACGAAAGCAATCTGATGTCTGTTTGCACACCTTGTCACTCATCGATTACCGCACGAGATGGTGATCGTTGGCGAAGGGGTAGGGGGTAATCAATCTCTACAACTTATTATGTGGACAACGGGCGGGGAGCGTCACGCAAAAAGTCGCGATTTCAAAGAGGGTATATAGGGGGCGAGAAGAAATGAGGTGTTGAAATGGCCAAGGATGGTACGAATAGAGGCGGTGCTCGGGTTGGTTCTGGACGAAAAAGAAAGCCATTATATGAGAAGTTAGAAGATGGAAATCCAGGTAGACGAAAATTAGAAGTGCTTGAATTTACACATGCGCCAGACCTTCAAGGACAAGAAATGCCACCGCCAAGGGAGATGCTATCTGCCACTGAAAAGGACGGTTCAACTCTTGAAGCGGCAGAAATTTATGAAGAAACGTGGAATTGGTTAAATGAAAGGGACTGTGCTCATTTAATCATGCCGCAACTTTTAGAAAGGTATGCAATGAGTGCAGCAAGATGGATGCAGTGCGAGGCAGCTGTGACAGAGTTTGGCTTTTTAGCAAAACATCCAACCACAGGAAATGCTATGCAAAGCCCGTATGTTGCTATGAGTCAAAACTTTATGACACAAACCAATCGACTCTGGCTTGAAATTTATCAAATTATAAGAGAAAACAGTGCAACAGAATTCATTGGTGCGAATCCACAAGATGATATGATGGAGCGCTTATTAACGATGCGTAAAGGCAAATAAAAAATTAATCGTAGCGGGCGAGTACTCCTGTAACGATTTATAGATAGATGAGGTGTGTATATATGATTGTAGAAAAAATTAAAGTTGAACAATTAATTCCTGCCGATTATAACCCACGAAAAGATTTACAACCTGGCGATAGTGAATATGAAAAAATTAAACGGTCACTTGAAGAGTTTGGATATGTTGATCCCGTCATTTGGAACAAGACAACTGGAAGAGTAGTTGGTGGGCATCAACGATTAAAAGTTTTGGCAGGCATGGGAAGAACTGAAGTCGAATGTGTTGTAGTTGAATTAAACGAAGAAAAAGAAAAAGCACTGAATGTTGCTCTGAACAAAATTAGTGGTGATTGGGATAAGGAAAAACTAGCAGTACTTATGACAGACTTAGATGCTGCTGACTTTGATGTTTCACTGACAGGTTTTGATGCTGCTGAAATTGACGATTTGTTTAAAGATACACTTCGAGATGGAGTAGAAGATGATGACTTTGATGTCGATGAAGAACTTCAAAACCCACCAATAACGATGCAAGGTGATGTGTGGCTTTTAGGTAGACACCGACTTGTATGTGGGGATAGTACGAAAAAAGAAACCTTTGATAAGTTAATGGAGGATAAAAAGGCGAACTTGGTTGTCACTGATCCACCTTATAATGTTGATTATGAAGGTAGTGCGGGAAAAATTAAAAATGACAATATGAATAACGATACATTTTACCAGTTTTTATTGGATGCTTTTACGAACACGGAAGATGCACTTGCGAAAGATGGTAGCATTTATGTGTTTCATGCGGATACAGAAGGGCTTAACTTCCGCAGAGCATTTGAGAAAGCTGGTTTTTATTTATCTGGAACTTGTATATGGAAGAAACAATCGCTTGTACTTGGTCGCTCACCTTATCAGTGGAAACATGAGCCGATATTATTTGGATGGAAAAAGAAAGGTAGACATCTTTGGTATTCGGATAGAAAACAATCGACTATTTGGGAGTTTGATAAACCAAAACGAAATGCCGACCATCCAACGATGAAACCAATTGCCTTAATTGCTTATCCAATAATGAATTCAAGTTTAACAAACAGTATTCTACTAGACCCGTTTGGTGGTTCTGGTTCGACATTAATCGCATCGGAACAAACTGACCGAATATGTTACATGATTGAATTGGATGAAAAGTTTTGTGATGTGATTGCAAAAAGATACATTGAACAAGTTGGAACAGATGAAGATGTGTATGTGATTCGAAATAATAAAAAGATTGCTTATAGCGAACTTGAAGTGAGTAAGAGTGCTTAAAATTTATTGTAAACTGTTCAAAACACTTGATATAAACACCTTTTAGAGTGATATATGTATGTACCAAAATTGAAAGGTGGAATGAAAAATGATTGTAAAATTTAATGTGAAGGGAAAAGAACGGAAAAAGTTAGTGGAAGCAATAAGCGAACATTTGAATATTCCTTTTGATTACAAAGGAACACCAAGCTTTGCATATCAGATTGGAGATTATGTAGTTGATAGGTTTGGCACATTGGAAGGACCACCTAATGACGAGTTAATCCAAACGTTGAAAAGTGAACATAGCTTTGAAGCACCGCAGGATGAGAAACTAGAAACTTATATCCTTTCTATCGAATACCCGCGGGAAGCCTTTGATGAACAAACAATCGAAAATTTAAAAAAACTGATTCAAAGTAAACGTACATTAATTAAGCGAGCACTAGCTATTAAAACAACTAAAATTGAACTAGAAGACGATCGTATAAGCTTTCCTTGGTTTGAAAGAGAATTAACATCTGATGAACTAGAAACATACACAAAATTCATTGTCGCACTATGTGAAACAGCTCTAAAGCAAAAACGAGTAACAGCAGTTGAAAAACAAGTCGAAAATGAAAAATATGCATTTCGATGCTTCTTGTTAAAACTGAATTTTATCGGTAATGAATATAAATCTGATAGAAAGCTTCTGATGTCAAAGTTGTCAGGTGATTCTTCATTTAAAAGAGCAAAAAAGATGGAGGAGGCTTCATGAACAACATAACAAAAGAATCGCTGACCAAGTTAAAAAAGCAATATCAGCCTGGAACAAGAGTATGCTTGATTGAAATGGATGATCCATATTCAAATCTTATCTCAGGTGATGAAGGAACTGTTTCTTATGTCGATGATATAGGAACAATACACATAAAATGGGATAAAGGAAGTTCACTCGGAATTGTATTTGGAGTTGATAAGTGTCTAATCATCGAACAATAAAAATACATTCAAAAAAGTGTAGATAACACTTGCTATATAAGGCTTTTAGAGTGATATATGTATGTAACGAAAACACACATACACTCTAAAAGAGGATGATAAAATGTTAAACGCAAAGTTTGGAATTGAAATTGAATTCACAGGAATCACAAGAGAAAAAGCAGCGAAGGTAGCAGCAAAGTTTCTTAAGGGGGAATACATCGAAGGTGGAACATACTACGATGTAAAGAAAGTAAAAGCTCCAGACGGACGCATTTGGGAATTCACTTATGACGGAAGTATTCGAACACAAGTTAGTCGAAGTGGCAGAAGGGTTAACGCAAACAGAGATTACAGTGTTGAAATTGTAAGCCCAATTCTAACCTACCGAAAAGACATTGATACTTTACAGGAGCTTGTTCGAAGGATACGGAAAGCGGGAGCCTTTACCAATTCATCTTGTGGAATTCACATTCACTTAGATGGGAGCCCACATACACCAAGAAGCATACGAAACTTTGTAAACATCATCGCAAGTAGGAACGATTTGTTTTACAAGGCACTAGAAATCAAGAATGAGAGAATGCGTTATTGCAAACGGATGGATGACATTTTAGTAGAAAAGATGAATCGGAAAAAGCCAAAGACGATGCGAGAAATTGAGGACATTTGGTATGAAGGCTATGGCGAAAGCAGAAGTAGACACTACCATAATAGCCGATACCATTTTTTAAACCTACACAGCTTTTTTAGAAGAAACCGAACGGTTGAGTTACGAGGCTTTAACAGTGTCCTTCACGCAGGGAAAATAAGAAGCTTCATAGTTTTATCCCTAGCAATCAACAATCAAGCATTAACACAGAAAAGCGCTTCATCGAAAAAACCCCAAGTTGAAAATGAAAAATTTGCCATGCGAACATACCTCAATCGAATCGGATTGATTGGAGAAGAGTTCGCAAACTGTAGGGCACACTTAACCAAGCCTTTGTCAGGCTCAGCAGCATGGAGATTCCGGGTAGGATAAGCCACTCGGAATCATTCTAAAGTAAATTGTGAAAGGATTGACATGATGGGTAAATTATATATTGCTTACGGATCAAATTTAAATCTAGAGCAAATGGCAAACAGATGTCCAACTGCAAAGGTAGTAGGAACAAGTGAAATAAAGGACCACAAACTCACTTTTAGGGGGCCACACGCGCATGCTGTTGCAACGGTTGAACCATGCAAGGGAGAAAGCGTTCCGGCCCTTGTGTGGCAGATTACGCCTAATGACGAAAAGGCACTTGACCGTTATGAAGGATGGCCCCATCTATATAGAAAAGAAATGATGAAAGTTAAAGTCGATAAAAAGACAGTAAATGCGATGGTCTATATTATGAATGAAGGCAGACCGCTTGAACAACCAAGCTGTTATTATTATTCAACCATTCTAGAAGGCTATCAAAGTGCAGGGTTTGATGCTGAATATTTACGTAAAGCTGTTAATAATTCGGTGGAACTGTTGGAAGAAAGTAAAACGGAAGAATAATTAAGCTACATTAACAGATTACTGGAACCTCTATACAGGGGTTCTTTTTTATTTGGGAGGTGGGTGTTATTAGAAAACTAGAAGTGTATAAGCCTACGATTTTTAAAGCTGAACAATCGTATTATGACAAAGATGCTGCTGATATGGCAGTAAACTTTATTAACTGTTTAAAGCATACAAAGGGTGAATGGTTCGGAAAAAACTTTGACTTGATAGATTGGCAGGAGCAGATTATTCGAGATGTGTTTGGGACGATGAAGCCTAATGGCTATCGACAGTTTAATACTGCCTATATTGAGATAGCTAAGAAACAAGGAAAGTCAGAACTTGCCGCTGCGGTTGCCTTACTTTTAACATGTGGTGATTTTGAACATGGTGGAGAAGTGTATGGATGTGCTGCGGATAGGCAACAAGCATCAATTGTATTTGATGTTGCAGTTGATATGGTGGAACAGTCACCCGCACTTAAAGCACGATTTAAACCAGTCCTTTCACAAAAGCGATTGATTTATAAACCATTGGGTAGTTTTTATCAAGTGCTATCTGCAGAAGCTTATACAAAACATGGATTGAACGTTCATGGGGTTGTATTTGATGAGCTTCATGCACAACCGAATCGAAGGTTATATGATGTTATGACTCATGGTTCAGGGGACGCAAGGAAGCAACCATTGTACTTCTTAATCACAACTGCAGGAAATGACCAACATTCAATATGTTACGAAGTACATCAAAAAGCAAAAGATGTATTGGAAGGAAGAAAGATAGATCCAACTTTTTATCCTGTTATTTATGGCGCAGAGGAAGATGATGATTGGACAGACCCTGAAGTTTGGAAGAAGGCAAATCCATCACTTGGAATTACAGTTGATATTGAAAAGGTTGAACAAGCATGTGAAAGTGCCAAACAAAACCCAGCTGAGGAGAACTTGTTTAGGCAGTTACGATTGAATCAATGGGTAAAGCAATCTGTCAGATGGATGCCAATGGAAAAGTGGGACAGATGTGGTTTGCCTGTTGACCCTGAAAGTTTAATTGGTAGAGAGTGCTATGCGGGTTTAGACTTATCATCGACAACAGATATCACAGCATTTGTTTTAATCTTTCCACCAGAATATGAAGATGATAAATATGTGATATTGCCATACTTTTGGATACCAGAAGAAAACATCAGACAACGTGTGGATAGGGACAGAGTACCCTATGATGTGTGGGAACAACAAGGTCATATGCAAACAACGGAAGGAAACGTTGTTCACTATGCTTATATTGAAAAGTTCATCGAAGAATTAGGAAAGAAATACAATATAAAGGAAATTGCATTTGACCGTTGGGGTGCAGTTCAGATGACGCAGAATCTTGAAGGATTAGGCTTTACAGTTGTTCCATTTGGGCAAGGTTTTAAAGATATGAGCCCATCATCAAAAGAATTAATGAAATTGACGCTCGAAGAAAAGCTTGCTCATGGTGGGCATCCAGTTTTACGTTGGATGATGGATAATATCCATGTGCGAACTGACCCTGCTGGGAACATTAAACCCGATAAAGAAAAATCCACTGAGAAAATTGACGGAGCAGTGGCAACGGTTATGGCACTTGACCGAGCAATTAGAAGAAGTGGATCCCGTGATTCTGTTTATGATGGTAGGGGATTGATTGTTTTTTAATTAATAACGTGTAAATCATTAAATGTTTTGTTAATATATAATTGATAAAACTAATCGCCTAGGAGAAAACATGAAAATCATAGAATGGAATATAAATGGACGGAGTAACACAAATTATGAAGTGCCAAAGTTTGTTTCCCAAACAATAATTAAAGATGTTGATATTGTAATACTTACGGAATTTTCTAGTGTAGATGATGGGTTGATAGAAAGCCTTAAAGAATCTAACTATACTATTTTTTATAACAAAATTCGAAAAGAAAAAAACAAAATATTGATTGGCGTAAAAAATGAAATCATATCACACTCCAATAGTATTAAAGTTATTGAAGCAATGAATAACCCACATGGTAATGAAGAACCTAATTTTTTAGAAATAGAAGTTGAAATTAATAATAAAAAAATAACAATAGTTGGTTCAAGAATAAGAGACGGAAAAGAGTTATTTAAGAAGGAACAATTTAACACATTAAAAAACCACTTAGAAAAAATTGAAGGTGCTACTGTATGTGCTGGCGATTTTAATGTGTGGAGTTCGTATATAATGAGAACGTGGAGATTAAAGCCCGACAACTATCAATTTTATACACCATGGTATTCGGGGGGATTCAAAAATCCAGACACATGGAGTCATGTGGGTAAGAGCAGACACAAAGTCTATAAGTCATTGATTGACCATTTTATTACAAGGGACATCGAATTAGATAACGTTAGTTATATATGGGATTTTGTTAATGAAGAAAATGGTTATGGAGCATTGCAACCAGAAGATTACAAGTCAGATTTGAAAGGTTATCCCGACCACGCAATTTTGCAAGCAAACATTAAATTATAAATTAATTAAGCATCTCAATTGAGGTGCTTTTTCATGTCTGTTTTAGGAGGTGATATTCTTATGAGGTGGTTTTCAAATCTTTTTAAAGCGAGAGATAAACCACAAAACTATTCGTTTGGAAGCAGTTATAGTTTTTTCTTGGGAAACTCTAGTAGTGGAAAATCTGTTAATGAATTTACAGCAATGCAAATGACTGCAGTGTATTCATGTGTACGAATATTAGCTGAAGCTGTAGCAGGTTTACCACTGCACTTATATAAATATACAGATACAGGTGGAAAAGAAAAGGCAATATCCCATTCACTTTATTTTTTACTTCATGACGAACCAAACCCTGAGATGAGTTCATTTGTGTTTAGAGAAACATTAATGACTCATCTTTTATTATGGGGAAATGCGTATGCACAAATTATTCGCAATGGAAAAGGTGAGGTTATTGCACTATACCCACTAATGCCAAATAAAATGTCGGTCGAAAGAGATGCAAGGGGTAATCTGTATTATTTATACACAAAGACATTTGATGAAATGACTGATTCAGAGAATACATCCGTTGCATTAAAAGCTGAAGATGTACTTCATATACCCGGACTTGGTTTTGATGGTTTAGTTGGATATTCACCAATTGCGATGGCTAAAAATGCAGTGGGTCTAGCAATGGCAACTGAGGAATATGGTGCAAAGTTTTTTGCTAATGGAGCGGCACCAGGTGGTGTCTTAGAACATCCGGGAACTATCAAGGACCCCCAAAGAGTAAAGGATAGTTGGAATAAAGCTTATCAAGGTTCAAGTAATGCCCATCGAGTTGCTGTATTAGAAGAAGGGATGAAGTATCAACAAATCGCAATTGCACCCGATCAAGCACAATTTCTAGAAACAAGAAAATTTCAGATTAACGAGATTGCTCGAATTTTCCGAGTGCCACCTCACATGGTAGGTGACTTGGAAAAGTCGAGCTTTTCTAATATAGAGCAACAATCGTTAGAATTCGTTAAATACACACTTGATCCATGGGTTATTCGGTGGGAACAAGCAATTAGTCGTTCACTGTTTACTAAAAGTGAAAAGAAAGCATACTTTGTGAAATTTAATGTGGATGGATTGCTTAGAGGTGATTATGCTTCACGAATGAGTGGCTATGCAACAGCGAGGCAAAATGGCTGGATGAGTGCTAATGACATTCGTGAACTTGAGAATTTAGACCGAATACCGGATGAACTTGGAGGAGATTTATATTTAATCAATGGGAATATGACGAAACTTCAAGACGCAGGTGTGTTTGCAAAGAAATATGAAAAGGAGGAAACCAAAGATGAAGAAGTTTTGGAACTGGACAAAGAATAATGAAACTGATAATCGAACCCTTCATTTATATGGGGCAATAGCAGAGGAGAGTTGGTTTGATGATGAAGTCACACCATCTGCCTTTAGGGAAGAACTCGTGCAAGGCAAAGGCGATATTGAAGTTTGGATTAATTCGCCAGGGGGTGATTGTATTGCAGCTGCGCAAATTTACAACATGTTGATGGAATATCCAGGTGATGTCACTGTCAAAATTGATGGGATTGCCGCATCGGCAGCATCTGTGATTGCGATGGCAGGCACTGAAATTCAAATGTCACCAACGTCCCTAATGATGATTCATAATCCATTTACTGTCGCAATTGGTGATAGTGAAGAAATGAAAAAGACGGTGCATATGCTTGACGAAGTAAAAGAAAGCATTATTAACGCATATGAAATTAAAACAAGTTTATCAAGAAATAAACTATCCGAATTAATGGATGCTGAAACGTGGCTTAATGCACATAAAGCAATTGAACTCGGATTTGCGGATGCCATTATGTTCGCAAATAGTAAAGATGAAAACCAACCTGAGAACAGCTTTGTTTTTAGTAGACGAGCAGTAACAAATTCATTAATAAACAAGATACAAAAACCACAAAAAGGTCAATCGGTTGATCCGCTTTATGAGCGGCTTAATTTATTGAAATATTAGGAGGAAACCAATATGAATAAAATTTTAGAATTACGTGAGAAAAGAGCAAAAGCATGGGAGGCTGCTAAAACTTTTTTAGATACTAAACGTGGAAGTGATGGTTTGGTATCGGCTGAAGATGCACAGATGTATGATCGTATGGAAGAGGATATTATGAATTTAGGCAAAGAAATTCAACGATTAGAACGGCAAGAGGCTTTAGATGCAGAATTAAATCGTCCAATAAATACACCTATCATTGGAAATCCATCTGTTCCAGGAATGGAAACAAAGAGTGGACGAGCTTCTGAAGGTTATACAAAGGCATTCTGGAATGCGATGAGAAGTAAAAATCCAACACAAGAAATTATGAACTCACTATCAGTGGGAACAGATTCAGAAGGAGGATTTTTAGTTCCCGATGAATTCGAGCGTACACTTGTACAGTCATTAGAAGAAGAGAACGTATTCCGAAAATTTGCTAAGATTGTAAAAACGTCCAGTGGCGATCGTAAAATTCCAGTTGTCACTACTAAAGGTTCAGCGGCATGGTTGGATGAAGGAGAAGAATTTGAAGAAAGCGATTCAGTGTTTGGACAGACTTCAATCAGTGCTTATAAGTTAGGTACAATGATTAAAGTTTCGGATGAATTATTGAACGATAGTGTATTTAATTTAGAGAATTACATTTCAACTGAATTTGCTCGAAGAATTGGAGCAAAAGAAGAAGAAGCGTTTCTTGTGGGTGATGGAGCAGGAAAGCCGACTGGAGTGTTTAATGATACTGGTGGTGCAGAATTAGGAGTTACTGCCACATCAGCAACAGCTATTACTGCAGATGAAATTATTGACTTAGTTTACTCTTTAAAAGCACCATATCGTAAAAATGCTGTATTCATTATGAATGATGCAACAATAAAAGCAATTCGAAAATTAAAAGATGGTCAAGGTCAGTACTTATGGCAACCATCACTAACTGCCGGTACACCAGATACGTTATTGAATCGTCCAGTA
This sequence comes from Virgibacillus sp. W0181, assembly GCF_051846915.1. Classification (NCBI taxonomy): domain Bacteria; kingdom Bacillati; phylum Bacillota; class Bacilli; order Caryophanales; family Bacillaceae; genus Virgibacillus; species Virgibacillus sp. W0181. The sequence continues at coordinate 135,937 of NZ_JBPYCR010000001.1, read as the reverse complement.
TTCACTTCAGCTTATGCACCGACTATTGAAACGAAAGCAAAGTCTATTGCCTTTGGTGATTTCGGATATTATTGGATTGCAGACAGACAAGGTCGTTCATTCAAGCGTTTAAACGAACTTTTTGCAACAACAGGGCAAGTTGGTTTCCTAGCAAGTCAACGTGTCGATGGAAAGTTGATTTTGCCAGAAGCAATTAAAGTCTTACAACAAAAATAAATAAAGGAGTAGAATGCGATGGGGTATAACGCTAAGAATTATACGGAACAAGGCGGAGAAAAAACGGTGATTGGCGGGGAACTTGTTATTGAAGAAGGGGCGAAGGTCACTGGCCTTCCTTCTTCTTCAAATGAAAAAATGGCAAATCAATCGGATAGTACAGCAGAAACAATAGAAGACTTAGTTGCGGATTTTAATGCATTACTATCGAAATTAAAAACATCTGGTTATATGTCAGAAGAATAAAGGTGTCGAAAGTGATGACATTACTAGAAAAAGTAAAGGCTAATTTAATACTCCAACATGATAAAGATGATGCTTTAATAGAAATGTACATCACTGCCGCCATTTCTTATGCAGAGAGTTATCAACATATTAAAGAAGGCACATATTTAGATGAGAATATGCCCGCGACAACGGAACAAGCGGTTATCATGTTGGCATCACACTTTTACGAAAGTCGAGATGGCAGTACAGGTGGATTTTTCGCAGATAGCGCACTTGCTGGAGAGCAAGTTTGGAAAACAGTCAACCTTTTATTAAGGCTAGATAGAGATTGGAAGGTATAGCGTATGAGTTTTGGTAAAATGCGTACATTTATCGATATCGTAACACGTGAAATTGTAAAAGATGAAGAGTCTTTCAGTGAAGAAACCGATAGAATCCTAGCATCTGTGACAGCATACAAAGAAGAACGCTTTGGTAGTAAGACTTGGGCAAATAGGGCAGCCTTTTCTGAAGCGAATGCGTTATTTCGTTTTAGAAACATTCCCGATTTAACCATTAAACCGAAAATGTTTATTGTATGTGATGATGGGCGATATGAAGTAGTAAGCGTTGATAATGTGAAAAATAGAAATATGTATATCGAGGTTTTAACAAAAAAGGTGGTGGCATCAGATGGCTAAAGTTAATATTAAAATGCCAGAAGAATTCTTGATGAAGATTTCAAGATTGGGAAGTAAAACAGATGAAATCGTTCCGAGGGTTCTTGAAGCAGGTGGAGAAATTGTATTAGATAAAATGAAGTCTAATTTAAGCTCGGTTATTGGGAAGGACACAAAACTTCCGAGTAGATCAACTGGTGAGTTGGTATCTGCATTAGGAGTATCACCTGCCTTAGTTGACCGAAGAGGAAATCATAATGTTAAAGTAGGGTTTAATGAACCACGTAAAGATGGGGTTAGCAACGCTAAATTAGCTAATATAATCGAATACGGAAAATCGGGTCAACCTGCAAAGCCATTTTTAAAACCAGCAAGAAGAACATCAAGGCAACCTTGTATGGATGCGATGATTAAAAAATTGGAAGAAGAAGTGGAAAGCATATGAATGTATTAGCCGAAGTAACTCAAATTGCGGAACAATGTGGTATTCCAGTTGAAACAGGTATCTTTTCAGATACTGCTCCTGATTTATACATTGTAATCACACCAATCGTTGATATGTTTGAATTACATGCAGATAATATTCCAAAGTATGATGTACAAGAAGTTAGGGTTTCGTTGTTTTCAAAAAAGAATTATACATCAATAAAAAATACCTTAGTCCGCACTCTTTTGGGTGCGGACTTTGTTATTACCGACAGAAGATATATTGGTCACGAAGATGATACAGGTTACCATCATTTAGCTATTGATGTAGCAAAATATTATGAATTTGAAATGGAGGAATGATTTATGGCGACTATCGGGCTTGATAGGCTTTATTATGCAAAAATAACAGAAGGGGAAAACGGTGATGAAACCTATGAAACTCCTAGTCCTTTAGCAAAAGCTATTAGTGCTGAATTATCTGTTGAATTAGCTGAGGCAACTTTATATGCAGATGATGGTGCGGCTGAAGTGATTAAAGAATTTCAAAGCGGAACACTATCGCTTGGTATTGATGATATTGGTGTGGCGGCAGCTAGTGATTTAACTGGAGCAACAATTGATGATAACCATGTATTAATATCTACAAGTGAAGATGGTGGAGATCCAGTTGCGATTGGTTTTAGGGCGAAAAAGGCAAATGGAAAATACCGATATTTTTGGCTATACCGAGTGAAGTTTGGTATTCCAGCAACAAACCTTGCAACAAAAGGGGATAGTATTACTTTCTCTACACCAACAATTGAAGGTACGGTATTACGAAGGAACAAGCTTGATGGGCAAGGAAGGCACCCATGGAAAGCTGAAGTGAGTGAAGGTGATGATGGAGTAAACCAAGAAATTATTACAGGCTGGTATAGCGAAGTGTATGAACCAGTATTTGCTGCGGGGACTGAAGGATAAAAGGAGCGATCAATTATGACGAATGAAAGAAGTGCTAAGATTACGATTGGTGGTTTGGACTATGAATTAATCTTAACAACAAAAGCGACAAAGGAAATTGCAAAAAGGTATGGTGGCCTTGAAGATTTAGGTGAGAAGTTAATGAAAGCTGAAAATTTTGAAATGGCTTTAGACGAGATTGTCTGGTTAATTACCCTGCTTGCCAATCAAAGTATCTATATCCATAATCGATTAAATGAAGAAAAGAAAGAGTTGTTAACGGAAGATGATGTGGAACTGTTAACATCACCTGTTGAAATGGCAACTTTTAAAGATGCAATTATGGAAGCAATGTTTAAAGGGACAAAACGCTATATTGAGTCGGAGGAAGCCGATACAAAAAACGAAGTGGTCGAGTAAACGATGAAGAAATGTTTGCTCGACTTATTTATTATGGAGTTACACAGCTAAAAAGGACTGAAGAAGAAGTATGGTTGATGCCTATTGGCCATTTACTTGATCAATGGGAAATCCACAAACAATTCACAGGTCTTACAAAACCTAAAAATGAACTATCCATTGATGACATCATTCCTTATGGAATTTAGAATATTTATTGACTGTGATATACTTTTTACTATAAGAGTGGATAGTTGAAGTATTCATCAAACAATTATATTAGATGTTATTTTGAAGGGAGTTCTTGTATGGATAAATTAAAGCAAATATCTGACTGGATAATATCACAAGGTGCAGAAATAGCACGAGATGTTTTAGAAGAGAAATTAAAAGAAGCATATGATCAAGGACGATTAGACATGTATAACGAACAAGTTGACGATACATTGGATAACATACTTTTTAATACTAAGCGGAACATTAATATCGAGAAGAAAAAGCTCCAAGAAAAGAATTTCTATAATAAACCTTCAGAAGAAGATGTAATCAAAATGCGAGCTTACGAATATTTGAATGAGAACCTTGGAGAAATAATAAAAAACTATAAAGAGAATTAAATATTTTTACATTCTGAGAACATGAATTTGAGAGCAATCAATAGATTGTTCTTTTTTATGTCTATTTTAGGAGGAGGTGGCAGTATGGCAGACAATTTTGGGCTTAAAATTGGTGTTGAAGGAGAACGTGAATTTAAGAAGTCGTTACGTGAGATAAATCAAAGCTTCAGAGTGTTAGGCTCAGAAATGAAATTAGTGACATCAGAATTCGATAGAAATGATAAATCTATTAAAGCAATAACCGCAAGAAATACAGTATTGAATAAAGAGATTGATGCACAAAAGGAAAAAGTATCAACACTAGAAAAGGCTCTTGCCAATGCTGCTGAATCCTTTGGAGAAAATGATAGAAGAACACTTTCTTGGCAAACCCAGTTAAATAATGCGAATGCTGAGTTAAATAACTTAGAACGTGAACTGAAGGACTCACAAGAAGAAGTAAAGAATCTTAATCGAGAAAAAGTAGAAAAACTTGTGAATGGTTTAAAAACAGCGGGTGAAATTGCAGGTAAAGTATTAGTAGCCGGTTTAAAAGCAGCGGCTGCGGCAATGGCTGCAATCGGAACTGGGGCAGTCGCATCAGGTAAGTTTATAAAGGACTCTTTAAATGTTTATGGCGAATATGAAGATGCCATGAAGCAAGTTCAGGCAACGATGGGACTAGCCGGTGAAGAAGGGGAAGAAGCCTTCAATAAATTATCTCAAGCAGCAAAAGATGCGGGAGCAAGTACACGTTTCTCAGCATCAGAATCAGCTGAGGCATTAAATTATCTTGCTTTAGCGGGATATGATACAGAACAGGCGATAGGAGCACTTCCAGGTGTGCTTACACTTGCTGCCGCGGGTGATATGGATTTAGCAAGAGCATCTGATTTGGTTACAGACTCCATGGCTGCTTTAGGCCTTGAAATCGCTGATATGGACATGTACATGGACAAAATGGCGAAGACGTCACAAAAGTCAAACACAGATGTACAGCAATTAGGTGAAGGAATACTTGTTGCGGGAGCGACAATGAAAAATGCTGGGCAAGATTTAGATACTTTGAATGTGATGTTGGGAGTCCTAGCGAACCGCGGGATAAAAGGCGCAGAAGGTGGAACGAAACTTAGAAACATCATTATGTCTTTGACATCTCCCACATCGGCTGCTGCAAAAGAATTAGAAGGTCTGGGCATAAGCGTTACCGATTCATCAGGGAATATTCGTGATATGAACGATATATTTACAGATTTAAATAAAGAACTTGATGGATTGTCAGAAGCAGATAAAATGAACGCATTAAGTAATATTTTCAATAAACAAGATCTAGCGGGCGTGAATGCATTATTATCTGGAACTGGCGATGAGATGAATAATCTATATAAGGAACTTGAAAATGCTGATGGTGCCGCACAGCAAATGTCAGACACGATGGAAAGTGGACTAGCGGGTTCTGTACGAAGTTTAAAATCAGCCTATGAAGGACTACAAATCGTTATCGGAGAACAGTTTGCAGAAATGGCCCAAGGGGCAGTTGGTGATGTGACAGAATTAGTTCGAGATATAACTGAAATATTAAATGATGGATTTCAAGAAGGTGATATTACCGCTATAGGCGAGAGAATATCATCTTTTTTAATTCAAGGAATTAATCGAATTACAGAGTATATCCCGGGTGCCATTGATATGATAGCCACAATGCTAACAGAGCTGGTGAATGTATTGGTAGAACTTTTGCCTACTTTACTGCCACCTTTATTAGAAGGTGCGATTGCTTTATTAACAGGAATTATTGAGGCGATTGTAGGGAATATCGAGCCGTTAGTTGAAATGGTCGTATATTTAGTAACAACTGTTGCGGAATTTATTATTGAAAATTTACCTATTTTAATTGAAGCGGCCATCCAAATTGTTATCGCATTAGCGAATGGGATAGCAGGTGCCTTGCCACAGCTAATTCCAGCGGTTATAGATGCAATCATTTTAATTGTAGATACGTTAATCAATAATTTAGGACAAATATTAAATGCGGCTCTTCGAATTATTATGGCTTTAGCTGAAGGTATTGTTGCAGCTTTACCTAGATTGATAGCTGCCTTACCACAAATAATAAATTCAATTATTAACTTTATTACCTCAAACTTACCGATGATTATCGATATGGGGATCCGTATCATTTTGCAATTAGTAGTTGGCATAATTAAAGCTATACCTTCCCTGGTCGCTGCTTTACCACAAATTGTGATGGCATTAATTACGGGAATAGGAAAAGCAGCAATTGCAATTGTCGAAATCGGTCGAAATATTGTACGTGGTCTTTGGGATGGAATTGCCTCCATGGTTACTTGGATCAAAGATAAAATCAGTAATTTTGTAGGTGGAATTGTAAGTGGAGTAAAAGGTTTACTTGGTATTAAATCTCCATCAACTGTATTTGCTGGTATTGGTGATGATATGGCTCAAGGTTTAGGGGTTGGTTTTGATAAGGCAATGAGTCAAGTTTCTGAGGATATACAAGATGCAGTTCCGACAGATTTCGACATTCAATCAAACATGAATGTAGGGGCAAACGGTATTACAACAAGTCAAGATGGATATGGATCATTAATTACAATCCAACAAATGATTGTCAGAAGTGAAGATGATATTAGAAAAGTTTCACAAGAATTATATAACTTAATTCAAACAGGGTCTCGAGCACAAGGGAGGTTCGTGCCAAGTTAGAAAGGAGTGGGATGAATGGGGTTTACATTTGATGGCGTTCATTCGAAAAACATGAAAATCACTGCAAGAATTGTTAGTTGGCAAGTTTCTCCCGCTCCTAGAAATGCATTTGAAGTTATACCTGGTCGAATGGGAATTGCCGATCTAGGTTCAGATACATCAGAAAAATATATCAAAGTCATTTGTAATATTTTTCCGCAGCATTCATTTACCGAAGTAATTCATCTATTGGATGATGTAGCTGAATGGTTGAACCCTAATTTAGGATTAAAACAATTAGTGCTAGACGATATTCCAAACAGATATTTTTTAGCACGTTTAGTAGAGGAAGTGGATTGTGAACGAATATTAAGAAGTGCAGGTTCCTTTGAACTTACATTTGTTTGTCCAGACCCTTATGGTTATGCGATTACAGATGAGCAATTTACGATTAATTCTACTGGTAGCCATGTAGTTGATAGGGAGTTAGGCAATATAGAATCTTTCCCGATATATCGAATGAAAGGAAATATCAGTAGTTCAAGTTCAACATTTTTAACGGTTACCACAAATGGCGAAAGTTTAAAAGTTAATGGACCATTATCATCAAATGAAATATTAATCGTTGATAGTGGATTACTAACTGCAAAAATAACAGATACAAGTGGAAATACGGTTCGGAATGGTTTATCTGTTTTAGATGAGTTAAATTTTCCAGTTTTATATCCTGGTAGTAATGAAATAAAAGTAAATAGTACAGGAGCAGCATTTACGGAACTTCACATATTAAGTCAAAGTAGATGGAGGTGATTTTATTATGGCGATTAAATCGGTTGTAACATCTCAAACAGATTTTACTGGTGAGTTTCCGATTCATGATGAAACAGTTGCATTATGGCGTTTTAATGAATCACAACCAAATGAAAGTAAGCTGATAGATAGTGGCACAAATAATCATCATTTTACTATATCAAATTGGTCTGGAACATCTGCCAGTTTAGTGGCAGGGAAGTTTGGGCGATTTTTCAGGCAGAATATTGTCAATCCAACAAGTGAAAAGACGCACCTCACCGCTACCAATGATGGTAGCTTTTTTACTGATTTAGGGGAGAAAATTGTTGTCGGTGGCTGGATAAATCCAACAACCTATTCAATCGGTCAAACATTTATTCCTATATTTAGTACAAGAAATGGACCCGGACAACCAATCCTGTATATTTCGTTATATCAAGGCAGACTACGATTAATGCTTTATAACAATGCTGGGACATTAATTTATGATACATCCGAGACACCAAGTATTAGCTTTGTAAATAATGGTTGGTATTTTATCACAACAATTATTAATAGGACTGATAAAACAATTCAAAACTTTATCGGTGATAGGTCGAATGGGGCGACTTGGCAATCACTTGTAAGAAATTATACAGGTGTATTGAATGAAGAATGTACCGCTGACATTGTCATGGGTATGTTACAAGATACGTATTACTATGCCGGAGGTTTTGATGATTGGTTTTTTGAGAAAGATTCAAAGTTAACAATGGAAGATATACACTTATATTTTAAATCTTCTATTCAAGCAAATGGTGCAGATAGTGCATCCCAAGTCGATGCATTAACGGAACCAGGTGCTGTTATTTTAAAGCAAGAAGATAACAAATATCCAAGTAGTGGTGTGCTCTATACAGTACCTAAAAAGTGTGGTTTAGGTGGCAATGGTAGAGTTTCAGTAACTAGTGAATATATTGCTGGGACCACTGCGATTAGTTTAGTTGAAACATCCACATCAGATGACCTTGAGGATTGGACTTCGTGGCAAACAATTGGACCAACAGGTGAATTAATTTCACCTAATAGAGCCTATATCCGCTATCGCATTACTTTAACGACAGAAGATGAAACGAAAACACCGAAACTAATAGAAGTTATATTGCATGATATCCCAAAACCTGCCTATGAAAAACTTGGATTTGCTAGACCTGTCGTTTTGGATAGTAACGGCGCTTGGGATGCAGTTTTAGAAAATGCGTTTGATGTCATTGTTACAAGTGAAATTAATGGTGCTGACATCTTAGAGTTTAAGATTCCTTTTCATGATTTAAAAAGGGAAAGTATTGAAAACGAAAAACAAATTCAAATCGTAGACGATGTGTATCGCATACGAACAATAACGGATGAAAAAAGCCAAGAGGGTAATATCATCACTCACGTATATGCAGAAGCAGATTTTTATGACTTAGCTTTTAGTACGGATAAACAGCCTATTGAATTTAATGCAGATACTGCTGATGTCCCAATGAAATATGCGTTAGAAGGAACGGAGTGGTCTGTTGGAAATGTGAATGTAACTACAAAGCGGACGTGGGAATCAGAGGAGAAAAATGCATTATCTATATTACGAGAAGTGCAAAATATCCATGGTGGAGATTTAATTTTTGATAGTGCGAATCGTTTAGTTCATTTACTGACATTTGGCGGGAAAGATAGTGGTGCGTTATTTAGTTATAGAAAGAATATGAAAAGTATTCAAAGAACAGTGGATACAAGAAGTTTAGTGACAAGATTATACGCATACGGTAAAGATGGCATGACATTTTCATCTATTAACAATAATAAAGCATATGTAGAAGATTATAGTTTTACATCGGAAGTTCGAATTGCAACACTTGATGCCTCATCATTTAGTAACCCTTATCAAATGTTGGAATTTGCGAATATGCGATTAGGTCAATATGCAAAACCGAGAGTGTCGTATGTTTTAACTGCAATAGACTTATCCGTACTAACGGGTTATGAACACGAAGAGTGGGATCTAGGAGATATTGTTACCGTAAACGATAAAGAATTAAATTTACAAGTGAAGACTCGCATCGTACGCAGACAATATAACTTACAAGAACCATGGAAAACAGTGATTGAACTGTCAACGAAATTAAAAGAGTTAGGTGATTCATCAGCTCAGTGGGATAAAGCTGCGGACATGCTGCACGATACTGATGTGCTTGATCGGCAGGAAATAAAAGACTTAGTACCGTTTAACCATTTGAGAAATTCAAGGGCAGATGATGGATTTACTTACTGGGTGAATTCTGGTTTTACTGTTGATCCGAATAATGGTGCAAGCGGTGATGCATCTTTTAAAGCAGAAGGTGTTTTGGGAATGACGAAAAGTATGTATCAAACTGTATATCCAGCAAATCGAAAGAATTATACTATATCCGCACAAATTGGTTCTGAAAATCTAGAGAAAGGACCAAATGGGCAAGTAGGGATTGAAGTGGAAATTGAATACGAAGATGGATCGATTGAAAAGAGAATTATTGATTTATTTTAGAGGTGTTGGCAATGGTGTTTTTAACTCAAACTGCACATGGAATAAATCCTAAAGGTTCAGAAAAAATTAGAAGAATCACAATCCGTTTATTTGTAAGAGATTGTACTGGAGCTGTATATTTTACGGATATTCTATTACAAGGTGGCTCAATCGCTACTGGTTGGGTTGGGCATGTATCAGAAATAAAGTGGACACTTGATGGTTAGGTGATTTGAATGGCGATACAGTTTACTCGATTTAGTGAAATGATACGTGTGAAAGAAGATAAAAGAGTCGTGAATGTAACTTTGAAATTGTTCGTTACAGACTGTACGGGGACGATTTATTATACAGATATACAACTTCAAGAAGGTGATAAGTTAACAGGCTATGTCTTAAATACAGAAACTTCACTTGAAAAATATAGAGAAGAAAGCGAGGTTGTCCCAGTTCGTTTTTATAACGGAGTGGTTAGAAGTAAAGAAACAATTGTCATATTTAATCTGGGTACAACTTCAGCTGGATTGGACTGTCATATTACACCACTACAAGCAATGAAAGCGGGAACTATTAAACTATCGCAAGGCTATGGTTCGCATCGTATGAATTTTAAAGCTGCCGCAAATTCGGACGATACATTTTCATTATTGGCTTCCAAAAGACAAGTATTGCGAAATCAAAGTAAAACAGAAAAAGAAGGGTTCTATCAATATACTGCAGCATCTGATAGCAAACATATTGTAGAACTCGAAGAAGGAAAAGCAGCACGAGTTTTATTTGAATTCCAAGAGATGCAAGAAGGAAGTGACAAGCAATGAGTCAATATCTCGAAGGTAGAAGGACAATGATATGGAGTTTCATGGGAAATGCAAGAATGTATGAGGCTTTAAACAAATACGGGGATAGGCTTGATACGGTCGGTATATTCACATTCGAGGTAGATATTACTGGGACTATTAAAGAAACAGGGACAAGTATATCGAGCATGATGCCATATATCAATAAATGGCCGCATATAAAATGGTTGCTAACAATCATGAATCATGGAACGGCATCAATATTTACAGCAATCAGAAATAACACAAATGGAGCAAAAGATAAATTTTTATCAGAAATCGTTCGGATCATGAATAAGTATCCATGGTGTGATGGTGTTGATATTGATTTAGAACGTGGCGGTGGCTATGAAAACAAAAATGCCGCAAATCTTTTATTTAAAAACATCTATGAAACTGTAAAACAGTACGACTCATCAAAGCTTGTCAATATTTGCTTACCTGGGATGACAGGGGTTCAAGGTTCTGTTGGTGGAGAAAACTGGTGTGTATATGAAGATTTAGATCCTTATTGTGATACGGCTGCGATTATGAGTTATGGGATGGCTTGGGCAGGTTCGGCTCCTGGTCCTGTTTCTCCACGAGATTGGTTGGAAGGTATTTATAATTATGCAACGAGCGTCATGTCACCTAAGAAGATATTTTTAGGTCTTCCTGGTTATGGTTGGAACTGGCGAATTGATGATACTCCACAAAACTTAAATAGGGTTTATCGTGGTACATCTAATACGTATTATGCAGCACAGCTTTGGATGACAGGTGGTTATAATTTTACTAATGATGCACCACCGCAACCGATGATTCCTATCATTGCTTATTGGGATGATTACGATAAAGTCCCCTGGGCACTGCCGCATGTTTATGATTATATGGAAGGTCCAGATGCGATTGCACGAACCAATCCATTAATTGCAGAAGATTATAATCGAAGAAGTTTTTTAACGGCTTATAGTAAACAACAAAAGACAGAATTCGGAACAATATATATTGATCGCTTAGGCAGTAATTATGATAGTCATGCGGGAATTGTTTCTGATTCGTCCCAGATGGTTACTCTCGGTGAAAATGGTGAAACGACATATAATTTCACTTTACAATCTAGTGGAACTTATGATATTGCAGTGAGAATTGGTTTTTCTTTTTGGGATAAAAATGCAATTAAAATATCAATTGATAATGATGAAACAACCTATAATGAAAATAGGCTGTGGTGGCCTTATTGGAGAACGACTTGTTGGTTAACGTTAAAGAAGAATATATCCTTATCAGCAGGTACACATACGATTAAAGTTAAAGCAGGAACTCCTGGTGTTCAGTTTTATGGTTTTAGAGTTTGCTCTGACTTTCAACAATCATCCAGTGCAGGGGAAGCGGAATTCTTACTTGCTCCGAGGAAATTTAAAGGGGTAAATGGTCAAATGGTGGAACCCGATCGGGCATTTAAATTAACGACTGAAGTGTTGAGAAGAAAGCCGGACTCAGCTCTCGTCTGGTACGAAGATTTCAGGGATGAAAATCCGCTACCTAGCAATTATTGGACAACCTTAAGCGGTGAATGGGAAGTATGGAAAAAAGAAGATTTTAACAATCCACGTCCTTATGCACAGCTTGATGGAACGGGTGAATTAACATGGAGATATTCCGATTTTAAAGATATACACATTAGGGCAAGAATAGGTTTTCCGCAAAATGGGAATGGGCGAGCGGGAGTATTCTGTGGTGATTTATTTTGTTGTTTAAACTATAGTACCCAGCGTTTGGAATTGTATAAAGGTAGTTCATTACTAGGAAGTTATAATGTTCAAATAGAACGCACCCCAAATGCTAACTTACGAACCGCACCTAATCTTTATACGGTTGAAATGCGAATACGAAATAATTCTGTTAGGGTGTATTCCGGGGCAGCAAACACATTCAGATTTAAAGTGGATATAAACGATTTCAGTGGAGGCTATGCAGGAATTCGTTCAGATAACCGCATGATATCTGACTTACTCCGTTTAGGAGATGCATGGACATATGAACCATATGAAAGTGTAGATATAACTTTCCCTAATGGAAACACAGTAGAATTCGGAAGAATACCAAGAACAGGTGTTACCTGGGATAACGAGTTTCAGGTCTTTAAAGTAAATAATGATGTGGAGGAGATAAGCACAAGAAGTGATGATATATCAATGGATTATGATTTCTTCCACTCACAAGAATTACCACTAATTGCCGGAAATGATTATACCGTCAAAATAAAACCAAAGGACATTAATCTTTGGATATCCCGATTATTTTTAGGAGATGCGGATGGTTTTTCAATTCTCTATTATCAAGATGTTGATAGCTTGGTTTATTGGGCAAACGAGGCAGCTTACAAGTGGAAGTTACGAGGCATTGCTATTTGGTCATTAGGACAAGAAGATATGCGAGTTTGGGAAGCATTACCAAAACAAATATAAACAATTCAAGGGTGTCTACAAAATGTGGACACCCTTTTTATATAGATATTTTTAAAATTGAAGGAGGAAACTTTCTATGAAGGATATATGGAACTGGATACAGATTATTGTTACAGCACTAGGTGGATTTATTGGTTGGTTTTTAGGAGGTTTAGATGGCTTTTTGTATGCATTGATTATATTGGTTGTTGTTGATTATGTTACAGGGATTATGTGTGCAATTGTCGATAAGGAACTATCTAGTGAAATTGGTTACCGGGGGATATTTAAAAAGGTATTAATTTTTATATTGGTAGGTGTCGGACATATGATTGACACTCACTTGATAGGGGATGGCAGCGTTCTAAGAACAGCAGTCATCTTTTTTTATTGTTCAAATGAAGGTATTTCCATGCTAGAAAATGCTTCACGACTAGGTCTGCCAATACCTGAGAAGTTGAAAAGTGTACTTGCTCAGTTACACAACAAAGGAGGAAATGAATCATGAATTTAAAGAAGTTGTATTTAACGAAGAATGAATGTTACAAAGCTGGAAGGAAAATCACACCGAAGGGAATTATGGTCCATAGCACAGGGGCAAACAATCCGAATTTAAAACGTTACGTTGGCCCAGATGATGGTTTGTTAGGAAAGAATCAATACAACAATCACTGGAACCAGCCACGTCCAGATGGTAGACAGGTGTGTGTTCATGCTTTTATCGGAAAGTTAAAAGATGGGTCGATTGCAACTTACCAAACATTACCTTGGAATCATCGCGGATGGCATGCAGGTGGTGATGCGAATAATACACATATTGGTTTTGAAATCTGTGAGGATAATTTAACGGATAAAACTTACTTTAATAAAGTTTATAAAGAAGCGGTTGAACTTGCTGCTTACCTCTGTAAACAATACAAACTGACGGAGAAAAATATCATCGGTCATTATGAAGGGCATCAGAAGAAAATCGCTAGTAATCATGGTGACCCACGTCATTGGTTTTCAAAACATGGAAAATCAATGGATACGTTTCGGGCAGATGTGAAGAAGGAATTAGCGAAAGGTACGTCAACACCTAAACCGCCAACTAGTGGAAAGAAACTATATCGCGTGCAGATTGGTGCGTATAGTGTTAAAAAGAATGCGGATAAGCAGTTGGAAAAAGCAAAGAAAGCTGGCTTTAAAGATGCGTTTGTGAAGTATGAGTAGAAAAAATAACCGAGCAGTGTAATTGCTCCTCGGTTATTTCTTAAATAAGTATTTATTCTCTACAATCGCGTCCGATTGCTTAATAAAACATCTGCATAAATAACACGTGTATAAAGAAATCTGCCGATATATGTGCAATGATTGCATATTCCAATCCTTTCCTCCAGTACAAGTAACCAAACCATAGACCTAGTAAACCATTTAACACTATGGCTCGTGTAACAATAATTGTAGATAGTTCACCAAAAATTTGAATAGTTGCTGGTAAGTGTCCTAAGCCAAATAAAATCGCTGTAAGAAAAATTGCTATGTAATAAAAACTGTTAGGAATCTCCTCTTTTTCTTTTTTGGCGATACGTGCTAATAACCACACTATTAAGGTCATTCCAAATAATCGAACCATTAATTCTTCCGTTATACCTCCATAAAACATTGCAAGTAAGCCTTGCCACCAAATGGTGACCGTTGTTTGTCCTTCGGGTATTTCTATAACGGAAGAAAACACAAATAGGTCAAATAGGATGGTAATTAAAGAAAAAATAAATGTAATGGAAATGCTAATTATCAGCCACTTTTTTGAAAAGCGTTGTAATTTTCTTTTGTAAACAAAATTCTCCAGTTTAGGGGTGCTTAAACCTGTTCTTCTCTGAAGCCGTACACCTATTAATACTAATAAAAACAAAAAAACAACTTGAATTATTGAGTTTACTGTTACAACCAATGAAACAGGCATTGCTTCTGAACTAGTTTTATAAAACTCTTCGTTCATTAAGGTTGTAATCTCATACGGAATGATTGCAACAATGCCTATTGCACCTAATAATGTAAGGAATAAAACAAGTTTAATTCTCCATTTTTTCTGCATCAATGAAACCCCTTTGTATTTTTTAATAATCTGGCCCTATTTTATAATACTGGGCGCATATCCTTATTCAAGAAGTGCGCCCGTTTCTGGAACTGTTAGTTTACATACTTAGATGACTTAATATATTATAATCGTCCCATTCACTACAGAGATTTACCTTCTGTCCTTTACCTGTTAATTAAAATAATTTATTCCTATTGCTTCTCTTACTTCAAAAAGTGTTTCTGTTGCTACTGAACGTGCATTTAGGCTTCCCTTTTTCAAAACTTCTAACACATACTCTATATTTTTTTCATAATAGCTTCGTTTATTTCTAATTGGTTCTAATTCTGCTTGAAGTAAATCATTCAAATATCGTTTTACTTTTACGTCTCCTAAACCTCCTCTCTTATAGTGATCTTTCATTTCATTTAATTTTACTTTATCTAAACAAAAGGCATCTAAGTAAGTAAAGACTGGATTGTCCTCCACATTTCCGGGATCCTCTACCCTAATATGATTAGGATCGGTATACATTGACATAACTTTCCTTTGAATTACGTCTGGGGAATCCGATAAGTATATAGCATTACCTAATGATTTACTCATTTTTGCCTTTCCATCAATACCAGGTAATCTTCCTAGTGCCTTTTTAGGAAGTAATGCACTAGTTTCAATTAGTACATCCTTTTTATAAATAGAATTAAAACTTCTAACAATTTCATTGGTTTGTTCAATCATAGGTATTTGATCTTCTCCAACTGGAACCACACCGGCTTTAAAGGCCGTAATATCTGCCGCTTGGCTAACAGGATAAGTAAGAAAACCAGCAGGCAAGCTCTCGCTAAAGTTCTTTTCTTGAATTTCATTTTTGACAGTAGGATTCCTTTTAAGTCTTGAGACCGTAACGATATTCAAATAGTGCATTGTTAACTCATTAAGCTCCGGTATTTGAGATTGAACAAAGATATTTACTTTAGATGGATCAATTCCTACGGACAGATAATCTAACGCTACTTCAATAAGGTTTTTTTTGATTATCTCGGGATTTCTTGCATTATCAGTTAATGCTTGTTGATCTGCAATCATTATAAAACTGTTATATTGGTCTTGTAATTGAACTCGGTTTTTCAACGAACCTACATAATGCCCTATGTGGAGTTTACCTGTAGGTCGATCTCCTGTTAACAAATTATTCTTTTTCATAAGCCCACTCCTCATATATTTACTTTACAAAATAATAAAAACTCCGTCCTAAATTAATAGGACGGAGTTTATTTCCGTGTTGCCACCTAAATTGCGTGATTATTAAATGTATATATAATCACACCACTCATTATCAAGTACTAACATACTCAGTCTGCTATAAGGTGCAGCCCACCACTTAGATACTCTCTTTACAGATTTCCCCTTGTTCCCTAGAGGTCCATTCGTCAAACTTCTTCTTGCTAGGCTCTCAACTACCCTAACTCTCTGTAACGAAGCTAAATTTAATTACTTCTCCTCATCATAGGACATTTATTTTATTGTATTTATTATACAGACATACATACTCAATAGTCAATTA
The DNA here is from genome assembly GCF_051846915.1 of Virgibacillus sp. W0181. Taxonomy (NCBI): domain Bacteria; kingdom Bacillati; phylum Bacillota; class Bacilli; order Caryophanales; family Bacillaceae; genus Virgibacillus; species Virgibacillus sp. W0181. The sequence goes on along the minus strand of NZ_JBPYCR010000001.1, from coordinate 119,561 downwards.
CTTCCTCAACAATCTGGCCCGTTTATTGAATAATCTACTTTCATTATATCTACAACTTCAATTACATATCAACTAATATCAAAATATTATAGTAAACAGGGGTTCGAATCTACGCTTTTTTTCGCATATAGATAGAAGACTAGTTAGGAGGAAATCTATATGCGAATGATACAACTCTTGCCTGAACATCAAACACCTAATCATAAACCATCTAAACCTACTAAGGAGCAACTTAATAATGAACTCAATTTTCATCTTGCTGAAAAAGAGCTCATGAAACTTCGTGAAGAGGAGCTTATTTCCCAGGAAGAATTCGATCAAATAAGTAAATTAAATCGTCAAAAATTCAATCCATTATTAAGCCCTTTAATGTGCGATAAACCTTGATATAACAGTGTTCTAACGCTAATATGTCACATACAAGAAAGGAGGGTGAGTGGATGAGAAAGATAACAACACTTGATATGACAACATCTTCAATAGGAAAACCAAAACAAAAGGTCGCTGCTTATATACGAGTGTCAACATCGAATGAGGATCAACTTATTAGTTTAGAAGCCCAAAGACGACACTACAAAACTTTGATTGAAACAAATGAAGAATGGCAACTAGTTGATATTTACAGTGATGAAGGCATCACAGGAACAAAAAAAGACAGACGACCAGAATTGCTTCGCTTAATATCTGATTGTGAAAAAGGAAAGATTGATTTCATTTTAACGAAATCGATTAGTCGATTTGCGAGAAACACAATTGACTGCTTAGAGTTAGTCAGAAAATTGATGGACTTAGGTGTGCACATTTATTTTGAAAAGGAAAACATCAATACAAATTCGATGGAAAGTGAACTTATGCTTTCAATCTTAAGTAGTCTAGCAGAAAATGAATCAGTGTCACTTTCCGAAAATAGTAAATGGTCGATTAGACAAAGATTTAAACGAGGGACTTACAAGATATCGTACCCGCCATACGGTTACGATTATATCGATGAAATGGTGGTTGTAAATGAAGAACAAGCACAAGTTGTCAAGCGAATATTCAATAGTGTACTTGAAGGAATAGGAACAGAACGAATTGCCAGGCAGCTAAACGAAGAAAGAATACCAACAAAGCGAAATGGCAATTGGACAGAGTCTACGATACGTGGAATTGTTAAGAACGAAAAGTACACTGGGGATGTTCTACTTCAAAAGACTTTTACTGATGAACATTTTAATCGAAAGGTCAATCAAGGTGAATTGGATCAGTACTTAATTAAAAATCACCATGAAGCGATTATTACGCATGTTGATTTTGAAGCGGCTAATCGAATGCTAGAATATCAAGCAAGCCAAAAGAATGTAGCTGCTGGAAGTAGAAAATATTTAAACCGCTATCCTTTCTCAGGAAAGATTGAATGTGTGGAATGTGGCGATACCTTTAAAAGAAGAATTCACACTTCCACGCATAGTAAATATATCGCTTGGTGTTGTTCTACACACATTAAAAACAAAGATAAATGTTCGATGCTTTTTATAAGAGAAGAACGTATTCATCAGGCATTTATTACGATGATGAATAAACTAAATTTTGGATATAGTTATGTTTTAACCCCACTATCGAAACAACTAGAAACGTCAAACCAAGATGAAAACTATCAAATGATTACTGAAATAGAAGAACAACTGGAGGTTACAAAAGACGAACTGAATACATTAATTCAATTAATGACAAAAGGATTTTTAGAACCGGCAATTTTTAATGAACAGAAAATCGAATTGACCCATCGACATATGAAGCTAAAAAAAGAAAGAGAGCAGTTACTGTATTTAATTAATGACAGTTCAAATCAGCTAAGTGAAGTAAAGCGGCTCATTAAATACTTTAAACAAGGAATATTTATAGATGCATTTGATGAAGAATCTTTTCAAGACATTGTAAAAAAGATGATCGTATATTCACCTAATGAAATAGGATTTCATTTGAAATGTGGCATTACACTTAGAGAAAGGATTGAACGTTGATGGCACACACACCCTTTGGATATGAAATAGTAGACGGCAAAATTGAAATTCATGCCAGAGAAGCTGAGCAATTAAAGCTTTTAATCCAGTCATACTTATCTGGTAAATCTTTAGCTAATGCAGCAAAGGATTCTGGTATTAATCGATCACATGGTGGAATTACAAGAATATTAACAGATGAAAGGTATATGGGGAATGAAATATTTCCTAGATTAATTTCAGAAGAACAATTTGAACGGCTGAAAGAAGAAAGGTTTAAACGTGCGAAAAAACTAGGGCGTTTAAATAGAATGAAAGAGGAAGAAACATTTACACCTAGTTTTACATTCACAATCGAAAAAGTGGAAGATAAATACGACAATCCCATTAAACAAGCAGAATATGTATACAGCTTAATAAAAGAAGAGGTGACTTAAAATGTCATTAGCAAGAAGTGTCACAGTTATCCCGGCTAGGAGAAGAACGAGGAATGTTGGTGCAGAGAAAAAAGAAAAATTAAAAGTAGCAGCTTATTGTCGGGTATCGACAGATAGCGAAGAACAAGCAACTAGTTATGAAGTTCAAGTGGAACACTACACTACCTATATTCAGAACAATCCTGAATGGGAACTTGCAGGAATCTATGCAGACGATGGCATATCTGGAACAAACACAAAAAAGCGTGAGCAGTTTAATAAAATGATTGAAGATAGCATGAATGGAAAAATCGACATGATTATTACAAAATCCATCAGTCGATTTGCGAGAAACACGCTGGACTGTTTAAAATACATCAGGCAATTGAAAGATAAAGAAATACCTGTCTTTTTTGAAAAGGAAAACATCAACACAATGGATGCCAAAGGCGAAATAATGCTCACCATCATGGCTTCTCTTGCACAACAAGAAAGTCAGTCACTTAGTCAAAACGTAAAACTTGGCATTCAATACCGATACCAGCAAGGTGAAGTGCAGGTAAACCATAATCGTTTTCTAGGCTATACAAAAGATGAAAACAATAAACTAGTAATTAATCCAGAACAAGCGAAAATTGTTAAAAGGATTTACCGAGAATATTTAGAGGGATCCAGTTTGGTTCAAATTGCACGTGGCCTTGAAGCTGATGAGATATTAACCGCAGCTAAACGAACAAAGTGGCGGCCAGAGTCGATTAAAAAGATATTGCAAAATGAAAAATATATTGGGGACGCATTACTTCAAAAAACATATACCGTAGATTTTTTAACGAAGAAACGAGTTGTCAACAATGGTCACGTTCCACAATACTATGTAGAAAATAATCATGAAGCCATCATTCCAAGGGAGATTTATCTACAAGTTCAAGAAGAAATGATGCGAAGGGCAAATATACGAAATGGAAAAACAGGAAAGAAACGTGTGTATAGTAGCAAGTATGCATTGTCGAGTATTGTATTTTGTAAAGAATGTGAAGATGTTTTTCGAAGGGTTCACTGGAATAACCGAGGGTACAGGTCCATTGTATGGCGTTGCGTCAGTCGACTAGAAAGAAAAACACATCTTTGCAATGCAGAAACAATCAGAGAAGATGAACTACACCAAGCCATAGTACAAGCCATTAATGAAGTCTTGGGCAACAAAGATAATTACTTGAAATTATTAATAGAAAATATTGAAACAGTTTTGCATGAAAATGCGGATAAACCAACAATTGATATTGACGAAAAGCTAGAAGAACTACAAATGGAACTGCTTAGACTCGCAAATTCAAAAGAAGATTACGATGATGTAGCGGAAGAAATATACCGATTGCGGGAACTGAAGCAGGAAGTTATGATGAAAAATGCAGCCAGGGAAGGACTTAGGCAGCGGGTTGAAGAAATGGCAAAGTTTTTAAAAGAGCAACCGCAGCAACTTGAAACGTATGATGATGTGTTGGTTAGAAGGTTGATTGAGAAAATAACGATCCATGAAAGACAATTAACGATTGAATTTAAGTCAGGGATTGAGATTGCAAAAGAAATATAATATGAATATTTAACAAGAGGCTAATTATATAAAGTTAATGGTTTTATATAGTTAGTCTCTTATTTCATCTATTAAATTGACTGGAAATTCAAAAAGTAATAGAATCGATTATTCACTGAGAATGTGATCTAAAATAATTTAATTTTTACTGAAACTATTTTCTAATAGATTACGAATATGTAAGTAGACGGGTAAAAAAAGGAGGGATAGAACTGAACGAATATCGTTTAATTAAAAAAATTCAGCGTAAGGGCGATCGAGATGCTGCCGATGAACTCATTCGTATGTATTATGATGACATACATGGTTACGTTAGAAGACAAATTACGAATGTTGATACGGCAATCGATCTAACACAAGAGATATTTATTTCGATGTTAAAAACCATTCAATATTACGACCGAAAAAAGGGAGGAGGTTTTAGAACTTGGTTATACCGAATTGCTACTAATAAAATAATTGATTGGTTTCGTTCTAGTTCTTACAACCAAATGCAGCGAACACTTCAATTAGGTGATGTAGATCCAATCGATTATAACGATTTTACAATACAATTTGAAAATAAATTCGTACTTGAACAAATGGAGCAGTTTGTCGCTTGTTATCCCGCTGATATTCAACAGATCTTTCGTTTACATACTTTTGGAGCATATACGTTCTCGGAAATTGCTACTTTAACAAATCAAGCTGAGGGGACTGTGAAGTCAAAGTATTATCGGTTGATTCATTTATTGAGAAAGGAGTTTTCTGATGTCAATGAATAAAGATGAAAGTATTGAATTTATTTTAGAACAAGGTCTACAAAAGCCAAAAAGTTCTTGGAGAAAAATGATTGAGATAGTTAGAACATTAGAATATCGAAGTATCTTTTGGGATACATCCTATGGATGGTTTATTACAATGGTAACCCTTGTATTAGCATCTGTTATTTTTATTACATTACCCGAACAATTTATCTTTTCGTCTGCAACAATCATCGCTCCTATCATTTATTTAATTATTTTATTCTTTACGGAAATGTCAGAGAGAATCAATGGTTTATATGAATTAAAACAAACATGCCATTTTACAATGATTCAGATTACGGCATTAAGAATTATTGCTTATTCATTAGTAGGTTTTATGTTAACAATTTTAATGCTTGTGTTTAGTACGAGAAATGGGGACGAATTTCTATTATTGTTTTCCCTTTGTTTATTTAGTTTGTCCATCTGTGTAACATCAAGTCTTTTGTTAATTAGGCTATTCCAAGGTAAGTGGACATTTGCGATTTTTTCTAGTGCATGGATTACTCTTAACGGGATGATTCCATTTTTAGTAGGTATTGAGAAATGGGAGAATCTTTTAAGGGCAATCCCAACTACTATTGCTTTCATTTTAGCTGTTTTTGGATGTCTATTATTCGTATACCGATTGAACAAAATATTTACGGAGGTAAAAAACTATGTTAATACTTAACAATGTAACAAAACAATATGGAAATTTTACTGCTTTAGAGGACCTCTCTTTAGAATTTTATAATGGTGTTTATGCATTATTAGCGCCAAATGGTGCTGGAAAAACAACATTAATAAAAATGTTAACAACATTAATATTTCCTACGAAAGGAGAAATTCTCTGGAACGGTGACGACATCATTAAGCTTGATTCGAAATACCGTGATTTAATCGGATATTTACCGCAGGATTTTGGGTATTATCGGAATCATTCACCAAGGGAATTTTTGTTGTATATGGCGACTCTAAAATGCATTGATCGAAGAATTGCAAAGGAAAGAGTCGATGAACTGATTGAATTAGTAGGTTTAACAACTGTTCGGGATAAAAAGATGAAGAAGTTTTCAGGTGGTATGGTTCAACGTGTTGGAATTGCACAAGCTATTTTAAATGACCCTAAAATATTAATTTTAGACGAACCAACTGTTGGTCTAGATCCGAAAGAACGTGTACGTTTCCGTAATTTGATTTCATCTTTATCCAAAGAACGAATAGTTATATTATCTACCCATATTGTGTCTGATATTGAAACAATAGCAAACAAAGTAATTATGCTGAAGGATCATAAATTATTAATCAATGATACACCTGAAGAAATATGTAATCAATTAGCAGCGAAAGTGTTTGAAACGGACAATATTAAAGCAGTTAACAAGAAATATTTTACGCTTACAGAATATCAATTAAATAGTAAAACAGTTACTCGATTTGTAAGTGAGCAGGACTGTAGTGATGTTGCAACACCTGTTAGTCCAAATTTAGAAGATGTATTTCTCTATGTTTACAGAGAAGACATCATGTGAGGTGGAAAAATGCTTTTTTGGAACGAATCAAAGAAGATCCTCTTTCAGCCAGTGGTGATAGGATTTGTTATATTCTGTATTTTGTTAAATGGAACATTTATATTATTAACTTATAATGATTATCAATTTGATAGAAATATAAACTCGGTGAATATCTTTACTGATTTTCAAGCGGACAATATTGCTCAAGATTATATACAAAAATATGATGTAACCGGTAAGAAGGCCGATAATATCATAAAAAAATATGAGAAAGTACAGAAAGTAATCGATCAAAAAGCGGAAAATGGGGATGCTTTATCCTTCTATTTTGGTACACAAACACCATATGTGCATAGTACATTGTTTGGCTTAATATTTATGCTCATTATTGCAGAGGTATGTCTAATTGGGTTGTTTCTAGGTATCTTTTCAACGACATTTGAAAAAATAAACGGGACAGAATCAGTTGTTTATGCCTCAAATATTGGTAGAAAAATCATATGGAAAAAACTCAATGCAGTATGGATTGGGACACTGTTAACTAGTGTTGTAGTCGTTGGCATGTCATTGACTATATTTTTTCTTCAATTCGATTTTTCTGGTGTGTGGTTTGATTATGTGTCAAGTGGGTTTAACTATGCAGTAGGCGAATTTGGTAAACCCTTTATCACTTGGAATCGCTTAACGGTTGTTCAGTACTTATGGGCAACAATTGCGCTGACAATTGGTTTAGCTATTTGTTTTGCTCTGATTGGGTTTACAGCTGGAATTTTTGTTCGAAACAGTTATACAACATTTTTGATATCTGTGATTATTTTAGGTGGATTGTTTGTCGTTAAATACTTATTTCCTATTGGCTCAACTGTACGTGCTATGTTAGGAATGACTCCAGTTTGGCTCTGGAAAACAAGTCATGAATGGTTTACTGACGGCGGAGCAGATATTATTTGGAAGTATTATGAGACGATAGGGTTGTCGGCATCCTTTTTGGGCCTATCTTTGCTAATATTAATTGGCACAAAAGTTTTTGCAAAAAAAGAGATCGTATAGGGAGTTTGTATCTATTTGATAGTTTTTTAAAATTGGAGGAAAAAATGAATCTATTAATATATGAGCTAAAAAAGATATGGAATTGGCGAATGATTGTAATTATTGGTGTAATGGGTGTTCTCGTATGGTTTACTTTTCTAAAAGATTCTTTAGATTCATATGACAGTTTATCAAAATACGGTATCTACGGTTCGTATCAAAACGAGATGTTCGAACTTTACGGTGATATACTTGATTCAGAAGAACTTGATTCATATGATATTCCTGGTAAAAAGGCGGAAGTCATCGAGGAATTAAATGATATTATTTCTACAGAATCCATTTTTAAGGAAAACAATATAACTACTTATGAGGAATATGTTATGTTTCATGAGGAGATTAGCAATGCTAGTGTAAGAATAGTGGATGAGCAAAAGGGCTCTGAACTATTAACAATAATGCAAGAGAAACTAGAAAATAATGCACAATCCTTGGAAGAGTTATATGCATCACCATTAAATAAATTGCATGCACTCATAACACTTGAAGGAACGTATATTTTCTATAAGGACTATCTTCAAACAAGATATATAGACAATGATAGTCGACCTGTCGTTGTTCAAGCAGCAAATCATATATTAGACATAAACAATGGCAATTTAATCCGCTATGATCTAACAAGTAATTTTTCAAATTATGTTGCAGGGATCGGTGTGTTTTCCTTGATATCTATTACTATATTGATTGCACCATTTTTAACAATGGATCGTATGTGGGGTGTGAACCTTATCCAATATTCATCACATGTCGGTCGGAAGATCTTTTCAATTCAATTAGTTGTAACGATATTTAGTGCGGTATTCTTATCATTCTTGCTCATTGTGTTAGCATATATTCCATTTATGGCTAATGGTGCCATAGATTATTGGGAAGCATCTGTCATGGCTTTTCACCCCGGTCCTGGTGGATTGCAACTGTATGACATTACATTTGGACAATATGCATGTTTACTTGCAGGAATCGTTATTCTGTTTAATTTGTGTGCTGCAACTTTTACATTTGTACTTGCAAGGTTTAGTCAAAATATAATTGTCATGATGATGAAAATCGTGCCATTTTGTATTGCGACAGCAGGCCTGTTAATCATATCTGTAAATGATGTATTTTCAGATGAAAATTTGATATTTAATCTATTGTTCCAAGGGAAAGCTCGTTTTTCTGAAGTATTGTTTGGTACTATTATGGGCATTGTTGGACTTGTTATCGTGTGGTATTTGACGAAACGAGAAAAACATGTTGATGTTGATTAGTTACTGTAATAAAATGTTATGATTACTTTTGACCTGTTCCCACGAACGTACAAATTAGTCGATATGTTCCCGCATACGACCGTTTTGCTAAAAATCGCAAATACATCAATTCTATCCACTCCTCCCATGTGGAGTGTGTGGCGTGTTTGGAGAAATGATTTTGTTCAATTAACTTATGACGTTTGTAATAAAGTCTTGCATCCTTTCACTGTGCACTTCTAAGTTAATTTCAATTGGGTCTCCAAAAACACCTCTTCAAACCCTTTTTTTGTATGGTTGTTGAATACGATAGTGTAATAAATAAAGAAAAAAATAGGGGAAACCCGAGAAATCTTGAACTAAAAAAGAATTAAAAATGGAAGTGAACTTCGAAAGAAACTTCATTTAATTAAAGATATTCTTACAACCTTTCCTAAATAGGTTTAGCGATTTTAGTAGAATAAAGATGTATGTTTTTGTTCCCTCGGACTGATATGGTTCGGGGGATTTTTTTTGATCCACGGGTTTTTATTTTTACGCGGAAATCAGAGGTATTTCGTAATGGATATTATTGCTGACTTAGGTATTGGCTTCTATTTAAAAAGAAAGCATTAATAAAGGCAGCTATTACTAACAGGCTATGTTATGCATATTCTGTTGTGCTATGCATATTATATTATGGTATGCATATTTTGCTATGGGGTGGTTGAATGCAGAATGTGTCTTTTGTGATAATCCTTTATGGGAACCTGATAATATTTATTTTTCTGTACGTTTATGTTTACCGATATCGGCGATTGGTAGGCTTCCATTTAGGAATGAATATTGCCATGGCAATCGGGGGGGTTGTGGCGCTTTCGACAGGGATTCTATTGATCTTTCAATACCCATTCCACTTTACAGTAGTCACTATTTTAACAACCCTCATTGGAATGGGAGCGGGGGCCTTGTTCGGTGCGCTGTTTGACTATCAAACGATGTTAACTGGTTTAATTAATGGACTGATGGTAGGGATTATGGCACCGATGCTGGGTGCAATTCTGACAGAACCATTTTTTTTCATTTTTGTTTTAGAAATTCTCATTTGCTTAATCATGGTGATCTTGGTGATCGCGGTAAGGAGGACATAGGAGGAATACAATGTTAATCATTTATGGTTTTGGTGCATGGAGTCTTATAGCAACGATTTACTGTTACTTCCGTTTTAAAAGAAGGAAGCAATTGTTTGACGACCGGTTTGCAACAACCATTTCGAAAACGGCCACATTAATTTCAACGATGGTTCTAAGTATCCACCTAACAGTCCTTCTTCCTATTGAACTATCAACAATTTTTATCTTGAATATCCTCCTAGGCATATCCGCCGGTTGGGTATTCGGCTCACTGGTAAAATATCATTCGGTCCTCGCTGGTTTCTATAACGGACTAATAGGCAGTTCGATGGGGGTGATGATTGGGGAGGTTCTGAAAAATCCGCAAATTTGCAGTATCCCAATTTCCAATCAAGAGCAAATCCTTCTTAATATATATCAGCTATGCGGATTTGCTACGTTTTTACTGACTCTCGTTCTAAGTCTAGTTTTATATTCACTAAGAGTTTGAGGGGGTGAATGTATTTGAAAAAGAAAATTATCATAACCGTCCTAGTTTTCATAGGATTCGTTGCTGTTTACATTTTATGGCCTCGCACAGTTGCACTTCCCAAATTAGTTACCATTAAAGATCCGCACTTGCCTGCGATTACTGGAGAAATTTATACTTTTTCTCCGGAAAAACCAAAGCTTGTAACCTTTTTATATACCTCGTGTCCCGATGTTTGCCCCATGACAGTGATGGATTTAATGAAACTTCAACAATCCTTGGAAAATAGAGAGGTTAGCGAACAAGACTACGATGTAATCTTGATTACGCTGGATCCAGAAGTCGATACCGTTGAAAAAATAGAACAATATAAAGGTAATTTTAATATCACTGCTAAGAATTGGCATTTTTTAAGAGGAACAGTTCACCAAACGCAGGAAATCACCAAGCAATTTAACATGGCGTATAAAAAAGACTCTGATGGACTAATTGTACACGGTACGAAGATGTATTTACTGGATGGGAACAATTGGGTCCGGGCTTATCATGATATGAATACGGGGAATAATTCGGTAGATCTTGAGCTGTTAGCGGAAAATATCACAGCTCTTATCGATTAGGCAGCACCAAAAGTGACTTTTATAGGCTGAAGAACCAACCCAAAAGAAATTTGAGCCATATATTAACAATAAATAGATGTAGGAAAACTAATGAAAAGGTAGAAGGGAGAGAAGAATTGGAGAGGAAAAAGTTTGCAATTAATACAAAGCAGCCAGTAGAGAGACCATCATTTTCTTCACCGACAAGCGCTGTTTCGGCCGAAGAAACAAGAATTCTCACTGAGCATATCAGTCAGATGAATGTGTTTAAATTGATTGATTTGTATGCACCACATCGTAAAACATTGACACTCAAGAAATTTTTAAAAATGAAGAGGCATCAGGAAGTGGTCATTACGCCCGTGTTTGATATGGAGAAAAACTCAACGATAACAGGTAAAGTGACAACCGTTGGCAGGGACTTTGTCATGCTGACCAACTTGCAAAAACGGATTTGGCTCCCATATACCGCGATCGAATCAGCGAATATTCCATTTGGAACCCCTACGTACTCTAACCCGCACCAGAATCATATATATGATAATCAATTAAGACAAAAGATCGTTCTTAGATTTGGAGAAACAGTCTCGAAACGAGATGCTTTAGTACAGCAATTTTTTGAAGAGTCAATGAGAACGAATTTGGAAACATGGGAAGGAACATGGGTGGAGGTAAAAACATCTGACCAAACAACAGTAGGAAAAATCGTAAAAACAGACATGAAAAACTTATATCTAAAATCGAAAACGTGTATTCCGCTAATGAATATTCAATCCGTTACGACAATCAGGTTAATGACAATTTGGAAGGAATTGCTTAAGTACCTCGTTTAATGTGGTCTCACAACAGATAACGGTGTAAGTGAGATTAAGGTGCAGACGCATATTGTTCTGTGAAATTTTAATGAGTTGGCTAAGTAAAAAATGTGTCAAGCTTAAGGGCGAACCTTTCATAAGGGAGCCAACTCCAAAGGCAAGGGTATTTTGGTGTTAAATAGAATTCAATAGGTAAGGCATAAATGAACACAATAGAAAGAGGGAGATTTGATGAGTAATCATGAGGAAAAGTCAAATGAAGAAGCGTTAAATGAGATACACTCAATGGATGAGAGGCTGCTAACGGATCTAAAAAGCATGAAGGGAGAAGAATTGTTGGTCATTACAAAAGCAGTTCAACTCAACCTACTAGGCCAAGTATTCCGACCGATTTTCTGCGGAACGATTGATGAAGTAACGGAAAGCCACATTACATTGTCACCAGTGACGATCAAAATGGTGAATGCCCCTTTCTATGAAAGCCCATTTCCATTAAGCATTCCGCTTGAAAAAGTCAGTGCATTTTCAACAGAAGTCCCTTGCGATTTGGTATTCCCATTAACATAACGGGAGCGGGGCACAAGGGTATCATAATCCCATTTCTATAACACTATTAAGGAGGGTTTACTCATTGGATGAACTAAGACAAATGAGTACGGTCAACGTTGTAAGAGATGATGCCATTGAAAAGCATTTTAGAAGAAATAAAGGAAGGAAAGTCTTTATTTTAACAGAATCCTTCCCGTTCCTGTTTATTGGCATTATCAAAGATGTGATGGAAGATATAGCAGTATTAGACGTTCAGACGTCTCATGTCCCAGCTTTGGAGGGAAGAGAATGGTTTGTTCATATCCATTCAATCGAAGTCTTCTATATTGAAACAGGTAGGGGTACGAAAATTCCAGACCTAAAAGATTAAAAGAGAAGAGGGTGTTAAATGATACGAAGATACCACGTGGTTGCCATCCCGATACGAATTGTCGTCAATACCTTTGGTGATCACAACCCAAATGGAATGATGTATGTATTAAAAGAAAATGAGCAAAAAGTGAAAAGATTAGTCAAAAAGAATCCTTTCACTCCTGTCGAACTCGTTCAGCCTTTAGCAATTCGGGCGAATGAGGGCGATATAGTGGAAATTCAATTTGAAAACAAACTGCCGTTTAACACAGGTATTCATTTTCAGGAAGCGGATTATGATGTTTGTCAATCCGATGGTACCATGGTGGGCTTTAATAAAGACACCACAGTAGCACCGAACGAATCCATTCTTTATCGTATCCATGCTGTTGCAGATGGGAAATATTTCTTTTCCGATTTAGGAAACCAATCGAGCACAGAAAATGGTACAAATGGAAATGGACTGTTCGGCGCTCTAGTGGTTCAAAATCGGTTTTCCTGGTGGACTGACCCAATTACAGGAAAGGAATCTAACAGCGGATTGTATGCGGATATTCATCATCCACTGCTGCCATCTTTCCGCGAATATGTTTGGATGTTCCATGATGAAATGGAAGTAGATGATATAACTGGAAACCGTCCGATTAATCACATTTCTAATCAGGAAGAAGATTCATTCCATGGAGCGAACTACCGTTATGAACCTGAAAATCGACGCTCGCAGCTGCTTGCCGAAGGGGTTGTGTGCCCAAATTGTGAAGGAGAGGAAGTCCATCACGATTCGTGGGTGTTTGGGGACCCATCCGCTCCCATTTTGAGAGGGTACGTTGGTGATCCAGCTAAAATTCGCCTTTTTCATGGAGGAATGAAGGAAACGCATGTATTCCACTACCATGTCCATCAATGGTTTAGTGATCCTAAGGACTTATCTTCAGAAATCTTTGATGCCCAAGCGATTAGTCCACAGTCTCACTATACGATTTCTCCCCTATATGGGTTAGGAAGTCTGCAGGGTTCGATGGGTGATGCGGTAATTCACTGTCACCTTTATCCACACTTTGCGGCCGGTATGTGGGGAATGAATCGCGTATTTGACACTCTTCAAGATGGCAGCCAGTGCTATCCAAATGGTGAGACTATTGCAGCACTTCAACCGCTTCCAGATCGACCGAAGCCTCCAAAGCCAACTAAATTGAGACCAGGATTTCCGAATTTTATACCTGGCAAGGTTGGAAATAAAGCACCTCGCCCTCCACTCGGCATTGTTGGAGGAAGAGGACTGACGGAGCTTGAGCGACATGCTGCGATCCCTAATTCTAGACCAGGAGCGGTATTTACAGACCCTTGCCCAGAGGGAGTGAAGGTTAAAGAGTTTAATGTTTCAATCATTGAGTTAGACATTGTTTATAATAAACACGGCTGGCACGATCCAAAGGGGCGAATCTTCGTTCCTGACGAAGACTTAGAGGCCATTTGTTCAGGTGAAAAGGAACCAGAACCGCTTGTCATCCATGCCCCAGCAAATACGTGTATTCAAATTAATTATACGAACCGACTCCCGCATATTTTAGATGGTGATGCCTTCCAGCTTGTAACGAGAACGTATGAAAATGGGTTTCATATTCACTTTGTAAAATTCGATGTACTTGTATGTGATGGAGCAAATGTTGGGTGGAACTATGATTCATCTGTCTTACCAGGCGAAACAATCCGATATTCCTATTTTGCCGATGTTGAATTGAAAGCATGGTACTTCCATGATCATCTATTCCCATTGGCTCATCAACATCACGGTGTGTTTGGCTCCGGTGTCATACACCCGCGTTTTTCAACGCTCCTTGATTCGAAGACGGGTAAAGAAGTGGATCATGGCACACAGGTAACCGTCGAAAATCCATTCATCCCAAATTACCGTGACTTTGCTTTATTCACACAAGATTTCACTCAATTATTTGACGAAGACGGCAAACCTATCAATCCGCCCCCTTTCCCGGCTTCACAGGATGATCCTGGAGTATTTGGAGTGAATTATAAAAATGAGCCGCTCCAGTTTCGTTTAGGTCCTGATTGTGATCCGGCTTACAGTTTTAGTTCTCACGTCCATGGGGATCCGGTTACACCGATTTTATACGCTTATGAGGGCGATCCGATTCGCATCAGACTATTGCAAGGGGCGCAAGAAGAATCCCACAGCTTTAATGTTCACGGGCTAAAATGGCTGCAGGAAAGGGGGGATCTATTATCTAGTCTTAACTGCCAGAACCATATTGGAATTTCGGAGTCGTTCACTTTTGAAACCTTTATCCCTAGAGCCGGAGACTATTTGTGGGCCTTTGAAACGGAAGAGGATTTATGGCATGGGCTATGGGGATTAATTCGGGCATACGGTGAACGTGTTCCAGACCTCATTCCTCTAGCGGATCGGCCTGCACCGCCAAAGCGCGGTAAACCGTTTCCAGAATGTACAGGGAAGGTGCCGCAATCAGCAAAAGACCCTACCCTCTTGCCGGTTAAAGGGCCTGTTCGAAAATTTGATATTGTTGCTTTTCAAACTCCAATCGAATACAACCGATACGGTGATCACGACCCGCATGGAATCATTTTTGCCTTACGTGAAGAAATGGATGATATTTTAAGCGGAAGAAAGAAACCAGAGCCATTGATTATTCGAGCCAATGTGGGTGATACAGTCGATGTTACCTTGACAAGTATGCTGAAATTTGATTTGTTCCCATTTAAAGATGGGATCTATCCCTACCCGATAGTGAAAGAACAAGCATTCTATCCGCCGTCCTTAAGAATATCACTTCATCCACAACTGATCGATTATGACGTTAAGACATCCTCAGGAGAAACCGTAGGATTTAATGACGACCAAACAGTGGGGCCAGGTGAGACTATTAACTACCGCTGGTTTGTAGACAGCCAAGTTGGAGCTTGCGGATTATGGGATATGGCTGATTTTCGTAATCACAAAGGGCATGGCACTTTCGGAGCTTTTATTGCTGAACCTAGAGGGACCGAATATTTAGATCCGTATACCCTTAAACCTGTTAGGACTGGTGCCAATGTGATTTTACGGAACTCATTACTGCCTGATACGAGAGAGTTCGCTCTAATCATGCATGACGGTGTAAGACTGCTAGACAAAGACGAACAAATTATCTTTGATCCTGTTGACAGTATCCTCTTAGCACCACCAGAAATTGATGAGGACCTTCTTGATACGTACGACCAGGGATCACGCGGATTTAATTACCGTTCTGAGCGTCTCATAAACCGCTATCGCGAACATCCTGAGCTACATGAACTATTTTCCTCCATCGTGTTTGAAGACCCAGCAACACCTCTGTTTGAAAGCTATTTAGGTGACCCAGTTACAATTCGGTTAGTGACTCCAGCAGAAAGACGCCGTTCACACACCTTCCACCTGCACGGACACCGCTGGCACTTCGATTCAAAGGATATGAATTCACGTATTGAATCGGTCGTTGGCCATCAGGTAGCTGGAGCTATTCGCAATCTACCGCTCTTGGGTGGGGCTGGATCAGTATCTGGTTTTCCTGGTGACTATATGTATCGCTCAGGTAATATTCGCTGGGATATCGAGGCAGGAATGTGGGGGATTATGAGGGTGCATCAGGATCCTCAAAAACACTTGCCTCCACTAAAACACTAAAGGTAGTTCTAACCATCTAGATTCCTTGGAACGTTTAGAAGATAAGAAGGAATGGTGTCTGGCACTAAGTAAATAAAGAAGGGGCGAAAAAGCTTACACTGATTCCCTTTACTTAGTGTCCGCCACCATCGCATACATAAAAAGGTTCTTAAGGAAGGAGGTGAATAAGATGAAGTTTGTGACGAGGAAGAACCTTCCTCTTGTTGAAGAAGCCCCGATTGAAGACTTTTGTACTGATCATCGTTGTTGCCCAGATAGGTTTCCAACTGCGGAATTCCCATCCCCAACAAGTTGCCTATCCATTGACGAATTAGAAGAACTAGAAAAGGAAATTGCTGTTGCAAATGAATTACTTCTTGATCTGGCATTAGATAACAGACCGCCGGAAGAGACGTTTCGCAAGGCCCTTTTCGGATTGGAAGGGTTATTTGTGGAAGTGAAACTACTCACAGGTCAAACCGTAGAAGGGAAAGTTCACACGGCTGGCTTTGACTTTGTTGTCTTACTAGATGACAAGATGGAGACCATTCTACCATACCGTGTCATCGGAAAGGTGGAACCAAAAGGGCGGTTTGCGGAACACGAGCATGAAGCACAATTGCGCGATATTGACCCTTGTCTGCGTCGTGATATTACCAGTTTTTTTGGTGCTACAGTTGCTTCATCGCCAAAATTACTGCATCTATTCTTCCGAATGCGGTTAAATATATATTTACTGTTTCTTGAAACAAAAACTATTGAAATCACGATGGATGATGAGGTGATTAAAGGGTTCGTAACCGATGTGAACAAAGAAACCATTGTTTTAAAGGTGGAAAAGGATGTAAAAATAATCTCTATGGAAAAAATCATAATGATATCAATAAAAAAAGAGAATTGAACTAAAAATCTGACTCGGTTTATGTGATCGAGTCAGGATTACAATATTGCACATTCACTTAGCATTTATTTATATACCACGCATTTCCTTGCTTCATAAATTGATTTATCCCTGAAATTTAACAAGACTTCACTTAAGGGAACCCACCAAAATTATAAGAAATATTCATGATATAATAGTTATTACTAGAACAAACTAAATATTTGTTGTAAAAAACACGAACTACATGCTCACATATAGACAAGCATAGGAACGTTAAGGTAATCCTCCTTACTACCTAATGACTATAAGCCCAACAGGAGGTAGAGGGCTAGAGAGCTGGCAGGGATTACTATCGTAATAAGCTTTCAAACACAAAAAGTCCTGTTAAACCTAGTGGTTGATTTTTTTGCGGAATTGCCAGTAACCTATAGATTCTTGAGCTAGTCTCTTAGGAAATAACTGTTATCCTTCTGGGCACACCCTACCGATCTCCTTTTTGGCAGGACCATGAAAATAATTTACTAAGTGCACACGGTACGAAGGGAATTTGTATCCTAACTGCATAAATAGGTGTAAGAAGATTAACATTGCTTTTAACAGAACTTAACAAACGCATAATAGAAATCCTCATCCAATAATTTTAAATTTTAGTTTTTCTTGTCATGTTTAATCGTAATCGATCTAATTTTATCGAGTGGAATAAAGGAGGTTAATGTTTTCACTACCTTTTCTGGAGTTTCATTTGACTCAGTTTCAGAGGATTGAACCTTTTTATGTTCTTGTTTTTCACTATTCGTTGAAATTAGGAGAAAATCAGGCTGTGACTTCTGCGCAGGTTTAACAGTCGAATGATGTGAATGTTGATGTGGATATATTTCTACTAGGTCTTTGTACATTTCCTCTTTAATCGTGGATGGCTTTTCAGTGTCGCTATCGATTACTCTTTCTTCTGCATCCTCTATCTTTGAACGGAGTGTTTGTTCTACTTCTGAACCATCTACTGCAGGTGAATTTTTATTTTCCATATCTGGAATTATTCGGTTCAGAGATATTGAGGAATTTACTTCATTCCTACGTGTAGGGAAATCATCTTTTCGCTGAATAGTTATTTCGGATGGTGCAGTAGTATGAGATGGGGAAGTTTTGTTATTCTCAACGATCACAGGTTTGGCGTTGTCTTGTTTATGTGAGGCTGTCTTTTTATTATTTTGAGGTTCGTAATTGCCTGTTTTTTTATCAGTATTAATTGGTTTTTCTGTCGTGTGTCGACGTTTTGCTTTGCTAATCAATTTAGGTTTTACCCATTGAATTCCACAAATGGCATTGAGGGAAACAACAACTTGAGTAGTATAGGAAATCGTATGAGTTTTTTGATTTACCGGGAATAGGGTGATACATTTTTGGTTTTCAAGGTAGTCCGCAAACATAAAAAGGTGAGTGCTAAAATAATCTTTGGAGTTATTTTTTCCAATAGCTTTAAAGGTAGTTCCATTTTGCGAATAGATAATGAGAAAAGGCAGCCTTTGTTTAATCAGAAGACAGGAATTATTCTTGATTTGGTCATGTATTTTTTGGAACATGTCTTTCATGGCATTACCCCTCCTATCTTTATGGAATTTAAACGCTCTATGATTTGAGGGGATGAACAAAGTAATCCCCTCACAAAGAAGGTCTATAAAACGCAATTGCTACTACTTACATGTGCAAGGGCCTGGGCATCCGCAATGGTGTTCCATATGGTTGATTTTTTCCAGCGAGAAAATCACTGTATAGCTTTTCTTTCTCTTGTTATTCTTACTCCCTTGCTCCTCTATTTCAGTAATACCCTGTGCATCCGTTTCATCCGGAGAACCCGAGGCATCTACAGAAGCAGGATCTATTTCTTCTGATCCAGTATGAGGATATCTGTGATCAACCATTAATTCAACAAAGTTTGACCCAACATGACAGATCTCACCACGGACGGTTTGATCATCTTCTAGGCGAATCTCTACATGACAACCAACTAATTGTCGGAGACGGAAGTTCAACCCATCTTGTAACCCACCTAAACGTAACCTAAAGTCATCGTCACAAATGAACCGTCTGCATGATCCATGGTGACAGCAAACACACTGGCAATGTCGGTGAGGATGCTTGCAATCGTGATGGTGGCTGTAAGACGACATCGGTTCATGGCTGTCCTTACAACGACAAACATTATGGCTATGTTCGCAAACGCGACAGTGGTAATTATTGTGCTTATCAGACGAGTTAAGGGAATAACCGCAGTTTGGACAATGGTGAATTTGCATAATACAACTCCTTTCGAATAATTTACCAAAATATTCACTTCATCATTTTGCACAGTACTAAAACCATAGTGTTTTAGATACTACAGTATATGAATTTTTTATTACTTCGATTGGACACAAGACTTAAATGTGGCAATGGGACGAGGGGAGGCTGAAGAAAAGACTGATATAACGCTTTCGAAAGATTACTGAGAATTCCTTAAAGAATATGGCTTTGGAAATGTAGGTCAGATTAAAATTATTGGATGAGGGCCACTTGTTAAGAGCGGTGAACATAAAAAAATATAGATAAATGATGGTTATATCGTTTAAAATTAAAAGAAATCGTTAATAGAACTAGAGAAAGGGGAGGCGGTAGTATGAAAACAAGTCGTATGGAAGCGTTTAGTGATGGTGTACTAGCAATTATAATTACTATTATGGTATTAGAGCTAAAGCCACCTACAGTCATTGATAAAGAAGCATTCTTGGTACTAATTCCGACTATCGTGAGTTATATGTTAAGTTTCGTTTATGTCGGAATTTATTGGAACAATCATCATCATTTACTACATAAATTAAATCGTCTAAATGGTCAAGTACTTTGGAGCAATCTTCACTGGTTGTTTTGGATGTCATTAATTCCGTTTTCGACGGCTTGGGTTGGAATGAACCCGTTAGAAGCTGTGCCAACATTATTTTATGGCGTTATCCTTTTACTGTGTGCCGTCTCATACTTGTTCTTACAAAAGAAAGTCGTTCAATGTGAAGGGAAAGGTTCTGATTTGGCTAAAGAAATCGGCTTTGACTGGAAAGGGAAAACTTCGATGCTATTGTATGTAACGGGTATTGCATTTGCATTTTGGGTCCCGATAATTTCTTACGTTACTTATTTAATTGTTGCGATTATATGGTTCATCCCAGATACGCGGATAGAAAAAACCATTGTGCAATAATCGGATTGTATTGCAATGTGTGTAACATTTACTACATATAAACGGTCTAATGGAAACTCGACAGAGAAGAGGAACGCATATGGGCAAGAGAATATTTTTGATCATACTAAAATAACTCTTTGACAGCATCCCACATTAACCCGGGAATTCCTCAATTAGGAACCCGGGTTTTCATGCTCATTCAGTTATGTTTCAACCTAAATGATCGTTTCAAGTTAACTTAACTGGAGCGAAGAGTAATTCAGGAAGAGGTAAGAGATGTTCTAAAAACGATGCAACTAGCCGAAAAAAACGTTTACTCCTTCGTCATATTTAGAACAGGTCGTAGTACATAGCTTGCTAATTTTACTGGATCAATTGATTTTGTTTGAAATAACTTTTCACCCAAGTATCCTTGAAGCGATCGGATCATTCGATCTAACCCTTCGTTAGATAATTTTTCTAAAGACCTTCTTAGTACAAGAGAGTTTTCATAGCTTTGACGAACGGGTTTCATTAATTCCTCATAATTATCTATACCGCATAAATCATAAGCAGCATAAATTCCGCTTAAAATAGAGGGGTACTGGCCAAAGCCCATAAACGGCATCATTGTACCCAAGCAATTGCCAACGTAAAATGTATTACCTATTCTCGGAGATAGACAGATACCCATTGGGTAACGGGTAATTTGAAACCGATCAGTAATTGGTAGCTCCTGTTTTAGTTGAGATTGAATATTTGAGTAGAATCGATCCCAAAGGTCGCTAATATTTACATCAGCGTTTTCAGGTAGATCAGGAATTGCTAGGGAAACATTCGTCTCCTTTTCTGAGTATGGAATAAGGTAACAATACCCATAAGGAGAAACGTCATAATCAATCCAGGCCATTACTCTGTTCGGGTCGAATGTACCTTCAACTGTTGCCCCTTTTATAGATACAGACAAATCTTCTTTGAAGTTTTTATGTTCACTTGCATAAGCCCCATCTCCAGTTGCCATGACCACATGCGTATATTCCGTACGTAATTGTTCAAATGTATACTCGGAGTTGAAATGAATAGTTGACTTAGTTTGTCGTTCTAGTTGGGACTCAAAAGAATCTTGATTTCTACCTCGAATATTTGTAAATCCTAGATGCCCCTCGATTTTTGCCTTTTCATTTTTTGAAAAAAGCTCCATACTTTGAATAGTGGATGTTGGTTTGAGATATATGCCATACCTATTTGAAAGATCAGCAATACAGTCGTCAATTGGTCGGTTTAGAATATCAAGTAACACTTCTCCATTTACAAATCTGTCACCTACCCTACTTCCTTTCTCATATATCGTTGGGGAAATACCGTTCTTTTCAAGCGTTATCGCACAAGCTAAACCAGAAAGTCCGGCACCCATAATAGCGACTTTCATTTAAGATTACCTCCAAAAAAATCTTTATAGTAATGGTTCCCTTATTAAGGTAATTAATGTAATGATGATCGCTTTTTAAATATGAAGAAAATGACAAGTATAAGAGCATTCCTTGTGCTGCCTGGCCGGGAAGTAAATTTTTAAAAATAAACATCAACTTAATTCATTAAAAAAGCTATTTAGCGAAAACATCTAACTCTTAACCATAAATGTACTTATCACGAAAATGATGTGGATGGGTATACTGGAAGGAATTCTGAAAAAGATTGACGTGAAAGCTAAGACAGTGCTACGGTTTTTATTGACTCCGTTTGACATCTCAAGTAACAGAGATTTTGTTTAACGGATTTCGATGACGGAAGAAAAAAAGGCAATCTTCAGCAGATACGACTGTGAAAAACCTTTCTATTGTATAAGTGCATCTTAAGCTATCGTCATCAAGACTTGGCGATTGTTAGCTAAGCAATTTAATCGTTTATAAGGGAGCTTTATGAATGAAAAACGTTATCCTAGGGTTATCTTCTATTATGATGGTGGCCTTAATTATTGGAACTTACTTTTATCAAAATCAAAACTCTATCGTAATTCCGGAATTGAACGAGCAAACGGAATCCGCAGATAATACAAAATCACCAAATGCAGCGGAACAATCTCAATCGCAGTCTGAACCATTACAGCCAGTAAACAACGAGAATATTAGCTATACTTTACAAAACGATGAGCTAAACATTACCTATGACGAAGGAAGTGACTGGGTTAAAGTTCCGATTGAAAAAGATTTTTTATTTGAAGGGGAGTATAGGGGGAACAAGCAAGAATTAATTGATGGCAGTTATATACTTAACGAAAACCGTGCTGCATTTTTATATTCGGAGGGTGTAAACAGAAAATCAAAAAAAATCGTAATAACCTATTCCCTTGATCGAGGGAAAACATGGCATGATCGTGTTGTTACGAAACCTTTCGCGCCTATGCGTTTTAGAAAAGTAGATTTCTTAAATGATCAGTTTGGATATATTGTTATCTCTGGTGGGCGTACCATGTCTCAAGAGCTTTCAATTGTCTTTTTAACCCATGATGGCGGACAAACTTGGGTGTCTACAGCAGAACTACCTACAACGAGATTAATTGCGTTTGGTGGATTTGTTGATGAAACGACTGGATTTTTATCCTATGGAACAATAAATCCTGAAGAGCCGGATGTTTATGTTACACAGAATGGTGGAGAATCTTGGAATCAAGCAGTTTTTAATATCCCGGAAAAATATGACCGAGTCTTTGTTCAGGCAGAAGTACCGGTAATAGAAGACGATCATTTGACAGTTCTCGTTAATCAAGGACCGAATGGGGATTACGAAGGCGGTAACATAAAAGGAAAGTTTATCTCAGAAGACAACGGATTAACATGGAAGTTTTCGACGGAGGTACAGCCAAATGAATCCGAATAAAAATAAATCGTTTAAAATCGTCGGTTGGATTCTTTTTCTATTTGCTATAGGCCTTTTTTGTTTGCAAATGGGATATTTATTCGTCCATGAAAGAGTTGAAGTAGAGTATATCGATAACCGATTATTTTACATCATCAATATTATGTGTGCTATTTGTTTATATATTTCAATACTACTTCTGCTTAGCCTCACAAGGAGATTTAAATTGATAGGAGTTGTCGCTGTAGGTATGTTCATTATCGTACACGCCGTATTGCTTGTTGATAGTAACAAGGAAATAAAAAACATCATAAGCGTTTCACCTGATTTCAAGCACGTTTTTTCCATTAAAGAACATGTAGACAGCGGGGAATCCGTTTACTATAGGTCGTATTACGGTATTTTAGGTCGTCCAAAAGAAACATTGCCATATGAAATAGATGGAAAACATCAAGTGGAATGGCTAGCAAATGATGTTGCAGCTTTTACATATCAAACAGCGGAAGATACCATCCAGCAATTTGTTGGCACTTATGGCGATCGTAAAAATGGTTTGTCCTACTATTATGTCGGAGCAGAGATTCATGGAGAATGGCAAGGTGATAATGTTAAAGTGGTCAGTGAACAAGAGGGAATCTCTATTACCGAAAATAATAAAACAGAATTATTTGCATGGGATGATATTCAGCAGTTTGGGACACTTGCTATTGTTTTAGTGAGTGACAATGAAGCTGGTTGGATTATATCTTTAAATGAAGATTTTGTAGTACATTCCGATGTTTCTAAACCGACAACGGGAAGCCTTAGTCTATACAAAGCCACGATGGAAGAAAACGAGCCGTTAACGCTGCGCTATAAGTCATCAAATTAAAATATAAAAATATTAGGAGGCGAAGAAAGTGAAAATAAAAACATTTTATGGATTTTCTGAAAAAGGGCTGGATAAGAAGGTTAATGAATTTTTAAATGATTATTCGATTGAAGTAGTGGATATTAAATTTTCCACTCCAATCTTCTTTTTCAGCGCAATGGTTATGTATAAGGAAAGAATATAGTTTGCTAATGATGAATGGGAGATAGATGAAAGCCACTGTCATTCACTTTTTGATTCAGGAGATTATCGACTGTTACATATTTTTCACTTAAGTCATAACGGCCACTTTGTATTAGATTACATTTAGGCTTGCACATTAGTAGCGTTTATCGGTTCTGATAAAAATCATAAAAAAAGATGGTGTAACAAATTCCCCTAATGCCTGCTAGCATTGAAAATAGGCAGGATTGAAGAGGCGGAAGATAAAGTGTATTATCGAAATAATAGTTCAATGTGTCAATGGCTATAAGCCGATTGGGGGCAGGATTAATGATTTTAAAATTAATTATAGATTTATTGTTTCTTGTTATCTTCGGATTTTTTCTCTATCAGTTTATTCAGGTTCTCTTCAAAATGAATCAGAAAGTTATTTTTCCTAAAACGAATGAAGATATTTCTGCTATTCGACAACATCCGGAAAAGCCTGTTGATTTTCCTACATATGCCAAGCAAAAGATTGGCATTATTATTTATTCCCTTATGCTACTATTTGTAATGACGATGTTTTTACTAGGCGCTTTTTTCCAACTGTTTGATTGGTCTTTATACTTATTATTATTTCTTCCAATAGCTAATTCCCACAGTCTGTTAAATTTATTTGCCATTGTTGATGACGGATTGCTTAGCGGAAGGCGTTTTATTCCGTGGCATAAGATAAAATCCTATCAATTTGTTCCCATTGACATAAATCACAAATATTATGGCTTTTCACTAGAAGCAAATGCTGGTTATGAGTTGAAAGTAAAGACAAAAGGCTTTCCGTTAAGTTTTATCATTACTACGGATGAAATGAAGGGAAAATTAAACAGGATGTTAAGTCAACATGTAAATGCAAATGATGAACAGCCAGCACTTAAAGAATCGAGGTGACTAAGATGGATAATAGAATAAAGGGATTAATTGATTTTACATATAGAAAATTTGGTTTAAATAATTATTATTTACAGCGTTATCACCTTGATCGGAGCGTAAATATTTTCAATAAAACGATATATACATTATGCATGGAATGGTTTCCTAATCATTTAAAAGAATTAGAAGATGATGATTTAAATCCGGAGGGTACAGCAGTCATAGAGATCAACATTCATAGCAGAAAGTTTGAGCGTGTAATTTTTGTCGGGGGAACATCGTATGCAGATGGGCTCATTTTTCCGGATATGAATATAGAGACCATCGTAAAGTGGATCGAACAGGAGACAGGTCTATCATATGGAGAGGAATTTCAACTGCATAAAGCCGAAAAAGGGGAGTTTCATTTTAAACAACACTTCGCTGGTGTAGCAATTTCTCCCTCCGGTTCGATTGAGGTTAAAGTTGACCTAGAAGGAAAGCTTACTTTCTTTGCTGTTCATGGGGAATTTCTTTTTTCGGATAAAATAAAAAATGAAAGATATACGCTATCCCTTGAAAAAATAGAAAACTTCGCAAAAGAACAACTGGGGCTTGTTGAATTTCCTTTATTTGAACAGGAAAAATTAATGCCTGTTTATGCGGTGGAAGAAGTCTATATTACGAATGATCAAACATCGATGATACCGTTTGAATTCATTGTGGATGAACGGTCACGGACTAAAATAGATCAAACGTTGTATTGGGAAGCTCCTATACATCAAACTTTTGAAAGGCAAGAGATTCAGATGACAGAGGATGTAACAATCGAACAGGCATTTTCAGGCGAGTCCTCTCCTGATTCATTTCCGATAACCAAAACGGAACATCAGAAATGTGTTGAAGCGGTCAGCACCTTTTTGCGCAAGGAATATCCAAACGATACTGGTAAATGGATTTTAAAAACACTTCACCGTGATAAAGAATACATTCATGCAACATTAAGAGTAAATAAGCAAGATGATCGGGTATTTCAACGAAAAATAAACGTGATGATTGGTGCTAAGAGTTTTCAGCCACTCAATTACATTGATAATCAACCGATGCTAGAGATGATTGAAGAATTTCAAGCACCGGAACAAGTAACAATAACAAAAGAAGCGGCGTATGAAAAACTTAAGAAATTATTTAAGCTAGACCCTTATTATGTATATGATTTTGAGCAAAAACAGTACGTTTTATGTGGAAGATTGGATTGTCTATACGGTGTAGATGCATCAACCGGGGAAATAGTTGCATTAGATGATATATCATAGACAAAAGGGGGGATTTTTTATGGATAATAATACGGGAGTAACGGAATGTCCAAAATGTGGTGAAAAAGAATTGGGGAAAGGGAAACAAAGTGGCTATTCAGCCATGCATCCAGATAACAAAATGAGTTTCGGCTCGACGATCGAGTATATTATTTGCACAAACTGCGGATTTATCATTGAAGGGTATGTGAAAAAACCAGAGAAATTTAAAGGGACTTTATTTTAAAAAATCTTGTCGTTTATTTTCATAAGTTTCCCTTTTTTTAAAAAAAAGGTCAGAGAGTATAAAGTTTTGCTCATAGCTGTCTAGCTTAAGCGCCCAGAAACTAGGCGATTTCCCGCAGCGCCTTACAATAAGTCATCATCGATTCGCACAGCTCATCGTGATTCCTTTATCTCAGTTGCTTCGGTCCAGTCGCTACGTTTCAAAGCAGGGCGCTTGCGCTTTTCTTCACGTGTGAAGAGGGAAGCTCAACGGTAAATGGTAGGCAATTCCAGCCTCGTTAAATCTGTTGTATCTTTGTCCAACTGGCCTTGTTGTATTTCTACCGTTAACTTCTGAATATTTTTCGTATGGGGCGGCAGCTGTTATTTGGAGTTAATTCTCGTATTCATTCCCCAATAATTATTTGCAGCCGCAACGGTTTGATAATGAATAGCGATCACTTGTGAAGCAGCTATTAGACTATCGGCATCCCGTGAATATTTCGGACGCAGTTTTTTTCTGATGCTTTCGGATGGCTGCGTATATTCGATACCTTTTTGAGCGAGTTTAATCGCCAGCTCAAATCCTTCTTGTGGTGTTGCTGTTTTTAAGTTTTTAATCCATCTTTCCACAAAACCCATCTCCTTTATAAAATCTTACATTAGTATATAACCTATAAGTCCTAAAGGTTCATTGTTCAATTTTATTGAAATTTCATTCGTATCGACGGGGGAGAGAGAAAGAATGAAAAAACAAATTACATTATTGATTATTTCCTTTATATTTCTGGCTACCTCATTGATCCCCATGTTTCATATGATCCGTGAATTTTGGATTGGAAAAATAATCGAATCCCGTTATGAGATTCATCATGCTTACGAGGAACAAGGCTTTGAAGATATCATTGATGTGCAGGAAATAACGGTAAATGGAGAAAATATAAAAATTAGAGAAGAGAAAACAGGTCGAAAGGCATCATTAACTCTTTGGGATAAAGATGCGAACGTACCGCCAGGGGATATTGTAAAAATTCATTGGCTACTAAACAATAAGCAAATTTCCAAACCGGATGAAATATGGCTATCCAATCGAAATAGAGGGAGCAGATATTTTTCCTGGTTAGATGTATTGACTGTAAAAGATCGCCTTACTGGCAATGAACAGATTAAGATCGTTCAGCGGCTAACAGATGATGACGAGTTGATGGATAATAGAAAATGGAAAATCATCACCATCTCTTCAGATAATACGGTTAAAGAAGAAGAGGTGTCTTATATGGAAAGAAGCGAAAATAAATTAGCCGTCAAATTGATAAACCTTTCTGGCACATCGCTAATGGCAATGGGGTACTATTCAGATATTACAAAAGGCTACCCAAGTGTGATTTTTCCAATTGTCTATCCTGTTTTGACAAGTTTAGTAGGATTTGTGTTACTTTTAATAGTCTTAAGGATATCCATAAAGCAACGTAAAGAATATAATATTACTGGTTCTTATCTGTTATCGGGCAAAGGGTATCCAATGTAAAAAGGATTCGTAAAATAAGTTGTGTGATAAAATAGACGGGCACTTTTGTAAAATAAGGAGATTTCATATGAATAAAGTGATGATTATTGAAGATGATCCAAAAATTGCAGCCTATTTAAAGGCATATATTTCAAAATATGATTACAGTGTTTTAGCTATTGAACAATTTGATCATATTATGGATTCCTTTCAAACGTATAAGCCAGATCTTGTTTTACTTGATATTAATTTACCTTATTATGACGGCTTTTATTGGTGTCGCCAAATTCGAAGTGAGTCTATTTGTCCGGTAATATTTATTTCAGCAAGAATAGGGGAAATGGATCAAGTTATGGCACTTGAAAACGGTGGTGATGATTATATTACGAAACCTTTTTCTCCAGATATCGTTATGGCAAAAATTCGTAGCCAGCTGCGCCGTGCTTACGGTGAATATGCAGGAAGTCAAAAGGAACGAGTTTTAGATGTACATGATGTGAAACTTTACCCGGAACGACATCAATTGCATTACAATAATAACTCCGTTGACCTTACTAAAAATGAAACAAATATATTGGAACTTTTAATTGAACGTTACCCACGGGTGGCTGGAAGAGAAGATTTATTGGAAAAATTATGGGATGACCAAGTATTTGTCGATGAAAATACACTGAATGTGAATATGTCGCGAGTTCGCAAAAAGTTTCAAAGCGTTGGTATTACCGGAGCGGTGGAAACAGTGCGTGGATCAGGTTATAGGCTGAATGTGACATGGACGGAGCGTTCATTATGAAGTTATTTATGAAAGAACATATCGGGTTCATTGCTCTTCAATGCATGCAATTATTGTTTATTAGTATGATCTTAATCCTAAGCGGTTTTCATGAATACGCGATTTTACTTTATTGTGTGGTCATTAGTTTTTTCTTATTATTTGTTTATTTGATTTTTCATTATTATAACAGGCGTCATATGTACAAAAAATTATCCATAAGTTCTATTGATTTGCAGCAGCTGCTGGAAAGGACGGACAATACTCCTATTGGCGAAGCGCTTGATCAATTAACGAAAACGCAATATCAATTATTTATGAATCATTTAAAAGAAGCGGAGGATGACCAGGCGAATCATTTAAAGTTTATTAATCGCTGGGTTCATCAAATGAAAACGCCGTTATCTGTTATCGAGTTGTCTGCGCAGGAGTTGGATGAACCCGAATCCTCGAATATACGCGAAGAAACCGGTCGTATAAAAAATGGCTTGAATACTGTTTTGTATATGGCGAGAATGCGGACAATTCAAGAGGATTTTCAAATAAAGCCCGTTGAATTGAAAAAAATTATACAAGCAGTAAACCAGGAAAATAAACGTTTTTATATCCGTAATGAAGTGTATCCTCGTGTCACCATAAAAAGTAATCTTACCGTTGAGACAGACGAAAAATGGCTCTTTTTTATTATTGATCAACTATTGCATAATGCGGTGAAATATACAGCCGGTCGGAGTAATCGAATAGATATAACTGTGTATAAGCGAGCGGAAGCGGCCGTATTGGAAATAACTGATTATGGTGTTGGTATTCCGGTGCATGATAAAAAACGGGTATTCCAGGCATTTTATACAGGTGATAATGGGCGTACGTTTCGTGAATCAACGGGTATAGGACTTTATTTAACGAAGGAAGTTATCGATTACCTTGGTCACACTATTGAAGTGGCGTCGACAGTTGATAAAGGCACAACATTCCGGATTTGTTTTACAAAACCACAGACGCTTGCATAAATTCCCCTTATCTTACAAAGATGTAATGTTAATGAAAGAATGATCGATCGTTGAATAGGGCCAAAGCGTTTAATATATAAGTATAAGCTATTAAAGTACAGTTTATAACGCACCATAGCTAGTACAGGCTTTTCAAAGACCCCCTAGTTTCTGTAGGACGGGTAATTTGGAGAACTAGAATATTCTGTTTTTAGCTTGTACGTATGCTTGCGCTTTTATTTGAAAGGGGAATTTTTATGCTTGAGGTAAAACAAGTGAGTAAAGTTTATGAAGGTAAGATAGCTTACCGTGCATTGACAGATATCAATTTAGAAGTAGAGAGAGGTGAATTTGTCGGGGTGATGGGACCGTCTGGCAGTGGTAAAACAACCCTCTTAAATCTGATTGCAACAATTGATGAGCCAACAACAGGAACCGTCCTGATTGAAGGGGACAATCCTTATCAACTCCATCGTAATCAATTGGCTAAATTTCGCCGGCGCTCACTCGGTTTTGTTTTCCAGGATTATAATTTACTAAGCACGTTAACGGTCAAAGAAAATATTGTTCTTCCGTTAACATTAGACGGCAAGCGAGTGAAAGAAATGGAAGAAAAAGCAGAAGCAATTGCCAGCACATTAGGGATTTCTGAAATTATGAACAAGCGGACATACGAAATATCGGGTGGCCAATCGCAACGTGCAGCTGTTGCACGTGCAATGATTCATCGTCCGAAGCTTCTGCTTGCAGATGAACCGACAGGAAATTTAGACTCCAAATCGTCTAAAGATGTAATGGAAATGCTTGTAAAATTGAATCAGCAGGAAAAAGCAACCATGCTGCTCGTTACGCATGACCCACAAGCAGCAAGCTATTGTGATCGGGTTATTTTTATTCGGGATGGAAAGTTTTATTCAGAAATTCACCAAGGAGACAACCAGAAAGCCTTTTTCCAGAAAATCATTGATACACTCTCCTTATTAGGAGGGGATGACCATGACTTTTCGTCGGTTCGTGATTAATAATGTACTCCGGAACAAGCGCCTATATGCCGCCTATTTTTTAAGCAGTTTGTTTACCGTTATGATATTTTTTACGTTTGCGATGTTTGCATTTCACCCGGCATTTGGTGAAGGTGATGTGGATGGAAATGCTTTGTTTGGGATGGGTGTTGCCGGCGGGATTATCTACTTGTTTTCATTCTTCTTTGTGCTTTATTCCATGGGCTCTTTTTTACAATCGCGTAAGAAAGAATTTGGATTGCTTATGATGCAAGGTATGTCAATAAGGCAAATCCGTTTCATGGTGTTTCTCGAAAACATGTTTATTGGTGTCATTGCGACGGTTATCGGGATTGGAATTGGCACATTATTTGCGAAGTTAATTTTATTGATTGCCGAAAATGTATTAGTAATAGAGGAATCCTTATATTTTTATTTCCCGCTATGGGCGATCATCATCACTCTTCTCTCATTTACGCTATTGTTTTTAGTTATTTCATTTTTTGTGACGTTTATCCTTCGTTCCAAAAAATTAGTGGAACTGATTAAAGCGGATCAACAGCCTAAAAAAGAACCAAAAGCATCTATTTTTCTGACGATCATTGCTGTATTATTATTGGCCGCGGGTTATGTTACAGCTTTACTCGCAAAAGGGGTAACGGTTGTTATCGTGATGATCCCGGTTATTGTTGTAGTTACTATCGGTACCTACTTTTTATTTACGCAGTTAAGCGTATTTACAATTAATTTCTTAAAAAGACGAAAGCTGCTGTTTTGGAAAAAGACGAATATGATTCTGTTTTCTGATTTAGCGTTCCGTATGAAAGATAATGCACGCACTTTTTTTATGGTTGCGATTATTTCAACGGTAGCGTTTAGTGCGATTGGCGCTTTATTTGGCTTTCAGACGTATTTAACAGGCGGGATGAAAGAGGCCAATCCTTATACGTTTACTTATGTGGAAGATGAGGATGCAAGTGATGAAGCAAGTCAGGATATTGAAACGGTTAATCAAGAACTTGAAGAGCGAGGCATTGAGGCAAAACAGGAATCGGTTGAGATGGAATATTATAATATGGGGGATGGTGAAGAAGTCCTGATTGCGAGTGAAACGATGTATAATGACTTCGCTAAGCTATTAGGTAAAAATCCCATTCATCTGGAACATAACGAAATCATTGGTGTTAAACAGAATGATGCAATAATGGAAGGATATGTTCAGGATAATTTCACAGATCAGCCTGTACAGCTTAAAAATGATGAACAACTGACATTAAAAGAAATTATTGATGGCACTGTATTACCTGAAATGTATGGTTATTATGTTGTTTCAGATGCGACGTATCAACAGCTACCTGAACCTTCACGAACAGAAAAGAATACGGTTTGGAAAGCGGCTGGAGGTCAGGATGAAAAATTGATTCAAGCTGGTGAAACTTTAAGGGATGAAATAGAAACCTTTAATTTCCAAGCGAATGATTACACCATTTACACGATTAACAAGATGTTTGGGCCTGTATTGTTTATCGGTTTGTTTATCGGTATCGTATTCTTCGCATCAGCAGGGAGTTTCTTATATTTTAGATTATTTACAGACCTTGATGATGATAAAAGTAAATTTGCATCCATTGCTAAAATGGGACTTACGGATAAAGAATTGAAAAAGGTTATTACACGGCAAACAGCTCTGTTATTTTTTGCACCGATTGTTGTTGCGTTAGTGCATGGTGCTGTTGCTCTAACCGCTCTTTCCCATTTATTTGATTATAATCTTGTAAAAGAAGCAAGTATGGTTCTCGGAAGTTTCTTCATTATACAAGTGATTTACTTTATAATCGTTCGTTTTGTATATATCAAACAAGTAAAAAGTTCACTATAGAAAAAACAGACATGATATCGTTCATGTCTGTTTTTTCGTAACGGAAGATGTTTTCTGTATAATGATTCAATGACAGCCGACTTCATCCCGCACATCACCGTACTCCAATTTCTTTTACGAATATCTTTCCGGGAGGCGTTTTAAAATGCAATGTTAGTTTTTTGATGTTTTTCCCGTCAAATGCAGTATCATGTTTTTCGAACGCTTCGATGGGAATTGGGAACGTTTGAAAAATCGGCTCCCATGAAGGCTCATATTTTCCGTCTCGAAATGTATTTTCGAATAGGCCAAAAATAGTGTAATTAGTAGAAATAACCGGCGGAAAAGGAAGGAATTCATCTAGTGGAAGCTGGACACGTACCCCTTCCATTGTTTCGATTTCTACTTCGATGTCAGGCACACGCTCACCATCTGCTTCACTATCCATGTTTGCCATAGTCAGTACGAATTGTTCAGGTAGTCGATGTGAATATGTGATTAGATCTTCGTTTGACAGATCGACCGTATAGGTGGCATCGGTATCCCATTCGAGCAGTAGCGCATCGGTAAGATGATCATTACCACGTCTGTCTTCTGGTGTTTTCACTTCCCACTTTTTAAAGCCTTCCAAATCTATCGTTTCGTTTTTATCTTGTTGAAACTGAATGATTGGCGTATACGCGGCGTCGCGATATTTATTCACTAACGTCGTATCCGGAAGCCACTTGCTCCCGTACCTGTAATCTTCGAATAGTTTGTTATAAGATTGCTTATTGTGAAATACACTTTCCAAAAATGACGCCATGTATACTTTAGTAATTTGTTGTTGGTCTTCAGAGCTCATCGTCTGTCTCTGATTTAAAAACAGGCCCCTTGGAATGCTCAGATCCATTTTTCCCCAACTGGTGTTAAACTGAGTATGGTTTGCATCTGCAATATAAAGTGTTGTCTTGAATCCATCATCTACTGTATCAAAAGTAGACCGATAAAACTGCTCATTTCCTCGAAAGTCACTCACATCCGCATCCCGTGCTCCACCTAGCAGCAAACAGGAAATGTTATGCAAGTGCGGCTTTTTTCCATCAATCGTTTTATCTGTTGGGGCAATGGCAATGACACCCTTTATCGTAATTGCATCCATGCTTTCCAGCAATGATTCATCCTCAAAAAAGGTCGTATAATCAGCTGCCATAAGCGCTGCTTGTCCACCTCTTGAATGGCCCATGAAAGCAACTTGATCAAAATCTATTTTTTTATATAATGCATTTTCCGGAGATAGATTCATATGCTGCAGTTCAGCGATATGCTGTAAAATAAGCCATGCGCGTAATTTATAATTATCATTAGGGCTTCCGGATACATTTGAATAATTAACAAAGTCCTCGTCTACGGATATTGCAATAAATCCTCTGCTAGCAAGCAATTCACCTAAGTAGTCGTACCCGCTTGTTGAAAAATTCTCCATCGTATGATTTCCATGGACCATTAGAATGATAGGAAAAGGTCCATCACCTTCCGGGAGCCAAGCTCTTCCGTTGATAGGGAAATTCGATGGATCAAACCCCCAGAAATCCTTTCTTTTTTCATCCCATTTTGTGATCCAATGGGACGCATCTACGGATCTTGTCACCTCACTAACTTCATGTCCAAACGTTTCACGATGCAAGTCTTCTCCGCTCCCATACGTAAAAAACGTATAATCATAATTGCCAGGCTCAGCAGGATTTTCCTCCATAATCGGGGTAGCGTCTTCCGTATCCATTTGTAAGGTGTGTTGACTGTCAAAGGTATCTGTTGATAGATACATATAATTCACAATGACTATAAGGGCAAGCATTACTAATAGGCTAACCCGACCGACTTTTTTATGCATAAGCATGATCAAAAGGATTCCAATAAGCAATACAGCTGTACTGTACCCAATGCCAACCATATAAGAAAATAGAGTACCACTATTCGCACAAATTAAAATGGTGATGTGGACAATGACAGTATATATAAAACTCCCCGTACAAAGGCGAGGGATAGGTAAATAAAGGCATGCAAATAAAGCACTCAATACGAGTGTTACAATAGGAAACAGAAAGAGGTTGAGACCAACTGCCTTACCCAAATCTATAACATATGAGATTAGGCTAGCTCCCGTCGGGTTGCCGGCTGCAAGAGTAATAGCAGTTATCGTCGTAGCCACCCAAAGGATAAAAATGACCCAAGCGCTAAAATAATTGTCACGCTCGGGAATATGCGATAAACGTATTTTTATCCAACGCACAACGTTTCTAAGAATGTGTTTCATCGAATGACCCACCACCTAAATTTCTGCGAAAACAGTCTTTACTAAACATGAGTGCTAAGCGTATTTTGCTACGTTGATTATAGCAACTACGATAAGAAAAATCTAGGACATCTCAACTTCTTATGTTGATTCAAATGGCGAGATAATGCTTCTTTAACAATGGTACATTCTGAAAAAAGGTTTCTCATCGAGCTTATTATAGTAGAATTCTTCAAACTATTAATGGAGATGGAAAATTCAGACCAATTAATAGTGAGCGAATTAATGATATGATAGGCTGATGCAAAGGAGGTTTCCACCAATGGATAAGAAAGATCGCTGTAATAAAGATATTTTAAAGGAAAACAATCTTACTTATAACGATTATGCAACTCTCGATGATCAAAATCGGTATGAACTCGTACAGGCAAAGCTTGAATTAATGAGTCCCTCTCCTTCAACAATTCATCAGTTAGTCATTGCTGAAATAGATGATCAAATTTCATTAAGCTGTAAACAGGATTACTTCATTTTTTTCGCCCCGATTGATGTCATTTTATCTTCTACAAACGTACGCCAACCAGATATCGCTCTGGTGCATCGTAAACGAGTTGGTATATTAACGCAACGTGGTATAGAAGGCGCACCAGATCTAGTTATTGAAGTTCTTTCCCCTTCCACTTTAAAACGAGATAAGATTGATAAAATAAAGACGTACGCTGCGTTCCATATTCCGGAATATTGGATTGTTGACCCCGCTTCCGGAACGCTCGAACAATATGTTCTATCAGAGGATCGGTACGAAATGACAAATATTTTTCAAGGAGATGAGCATATTACATCTCCAACTATTACTTGCGTCTCCTTTACGATGGATGCTGTAATGAACAATATACCTGACATAAAGGATGGTTAATATTATTGTTAAGCCATCTCTCGTCTGTACGGTAGTAAACTTCGGTGTATGATTTTTGTAAAACAGCACAGTTTAAATGATATATTGTTATACATATACGAAGGACAGGTGCGTTAAAGTGGACGAATTTCATTGGATATGGCAAACAATCCTCATTTTTTATATCGGTAAATTTATTTTAAGATTTGGCGGCAGAAAATCCATATCGCAAATGACAATTACTCAAGTGATCGTCATGATTGGAATCGGTTCATTATTAATATAGCCTGTATCAGGAAAAGGATTATTCGTTACATTTGGTGTAGCATTACTCATAACCATTCTAATGATAGTAACGGAGTATTTGGAGTTAAAGTTTGATTTCATGGAAACGATATCCACCGGTAAAGCAGTGATAGTAATAGAAAGTGGAAAACTGCAAATAGAAAACTTGAAACTCGTTTAAGACAATCCGGTGTCTCATCTATTGATGATGTTCAATATGCTACGATTGAAGTTAGCGGCCAGCTTGGATACGAATTGAAGGAAAATAAAAAGCCATTAACAAAAGAAGATTATAATACGTTAATCAATGAGATAGCAGCAATCAAGAATACATTAGCGGGCGGTAATTTTCCGAAAACAAATTTAAATGGGTCTCAAAATAATAATTTATTTAAGGAATTAAAAACAAATAAGTATGAAGGCAAAAATGAACCTTAATAGAAAAATGAACAATATTTTATCTTGTCATCTATAAAGCCGTTTAGCAGTTCTATTTATATTTCTTAATATCTTAAACAAAAGCGAGGGATAGCGACTTTTCCTATCGAATCTGCCATCCCTATCAATGTTGGATCGATTGTGTATTAAGATACTAAAGGAATACTTTTGTTAATAAACGATTTGTTAATAATGGTTTGATTCAGCAGCTATTGCCTCTGCTTTTGTCTTATGAACCGTCCCATAAGGATGTTCAGGCGGTGCATAAATGGTGTATAATTTTAATTGTTCATTTCCTGTATTCGTTACATTATGCCAAATTCCGGCCGGCACCATAATCGCGTCATCTTCATAGACATACCTCTCAAAATATAAGTTATCTCTCACATTCCCCATTTGAACAATCCCATGCCCTTCTTCGATTCGCAAAAATTGATCGACATTAGGATGGACCTCCAACCCGACATCCTCACTTGGACGAATACTCATCACTGTTACTTGCAAATTCTTCCCAGTCCAAATTGCGGTACGAAAGGTTTCGTTTTCTTCAGCAGCATTTTCGATATTAATGACAAACGGTTCTTTCCCATGGTCTTTTAACTTCGCTCTGTTATCATCATAAACATTGGAAGAATGATAGTATACATGATCGTAGTATGTTCTGGGAATCATTCCACATAGGCATACTGGTGTGCCCACGTAATAAGGGCATGCATACATATTAGGCTGATTATACATTTTAAACATCTCCTTAAAAGATTTGCAGAATCATCTTATGCAAGAATTGAAAGAATGTACATTTGTTCCGCTCGTGTGTAAACATTTTGCATTAATGCATTGATAATAGATAAATAATTATTGATATTCGATAATAAACGTTGTAAAATAAAATGTAATACATATGTGGGGTGATTATTTTTATGAAACAACGAGGGTCAATTACTTTTTTAAAGATAACTGTTTTTATTATTGGGTTGGTGACACTTATTTTATGTTTGTTCTTCCTGCCGTCTCTGGCAAACAATACAGCGAATATGTATCCGGAATTTGCTTACTTGCAATATCCGATTTTATTTGGGCTATACGTGACGTTGGTCCCGTTTTTCTTTGCATTGTATCAAGCGTTAAATCTTCTTAAATACATCAATGGGAACCATGCTTTTTCCGAGGTGTCGATAACGGCGTTAAATCGTATAAAATATTGTGCGGTTGCTATCATCTTACTGTATGTCATCGGAATAATTTATATTGGAATACAGGGAGCCTTGCATCCAAGTATTGCTATTGTCGGTTTCGTTATCCTGTTTGCGACTTTTATTATTTTAATATTTGCTGCTGTATTGCAGGAGTTATTAGAAAGTGCACTTAGAATAAAATCTGAAAATGACTTAACAGTCTGAGGTGATCATGTGGCAATCATAGTAAATATCGATGTTATGTTGGCCAAAA
This sequence comes from Virgibacillus sp. W0181, assembly GCF_051846915.1. NCBI lineage: Bacteria > Bacillati > Bacillota > Bacilli > Caryophanales > Bacillaceae > Virgibacillus > Virgibacillus sp. W0181. The sequence goes on along the minus strand of NZ_JBPYCR010000001.1, from coordinate 81,578 downwards.
GGAAAATGAGTGTGACGGAGCTTTCGGAACGCGTTGGTATTACGATGGCTAATTTATCTATTTTGAAAAATGGAAAAGCAAAAGCAATCAGGTTCTCCACTTTGGAAGCTATATGCAAAGCGTTGGATTGTCAGCCTGGTGATATTTTAGAGTACGAGCATAATTCGGACAATTAAAAAGTATTGGGTTAAAGGTGAAACAATCAATCGAAGCATGCAACGGAGGAGATACATAGTGTATATACGGTTCTTTGCAGTAAGTCTTTTTTTAACACATATTGTTTTAAGTAGTTGCCAATCTTCAGAAGAAGAGATGACCATTTTAGATACGATTACACAAATTTCTATTTCTAAGTCAGAGGGATACGGAAGTATTAATGACAATTTTTTTATATCCTTGGATAAACAAGAAGGTGTATCCGGTTTTGAAGAAGTGATGAAGCGTGCTACAAGAAAAAGAATAGGTGTCAATAACGTAAAACCCGATTACGATATTTTAGTTCAATATGAAGATGGCGGTACACATTTACTCCACTTGATACTCGGTGATGAAGGAGAAGAAAGTGTATTGATGTATGTTGGTCATGAAAAGAAGTTGTATTATGTTAGTTCTCAAGCGACAAACAAGCTAAGGGAAATAATAATGTAAATAACGCATTTTACATTGATAGTAGTACAGAAGAGGGAAGGATGTAAAAGTTTATTTAAAAATCTTCTCCATAAAAGATGCCTCATTGTATAAAAAATGCCTCCTCGATTAAGTTTAATAGTACACTAATCCATCTCTCTCATTTTATACGTAAAAGCTAATTAATATTCATTAATATGTATTGTGAAAACAACGATTGCCTAACTTCAATGATTGTACTTATTGTGGATAATCAGTTAGTCTCTTTGTCTAATTTGTTTTTCGGTGTCTATTTCTTTATTCTGTTCGAATGTATAAAAAAACTAATAAAAATACAAAAAAATTTATAAAAATACTGTACAAGAGAGAGGATATGAGATAAAATAAGTTCATGCTTTAAAACAACTGGAATAGTAGGAGAGAGTCAAATGAAAAGAAAAAATGTGATTATTATTGGGGCGGCAGGCAGAGACTTTCATAATTTTAATACATATTACCGGGATAATGAGAATTATAATGTGGTAGCATTTACAGCAACACAAATTCCAGATATTGATGGTCGCCGTTATCCGGCAGAATTAGCAGGAGAATTGTATCCAGAGGGGATTCCGATTTATTCCCAAGACCAATTAACGGAATTGTTGCATGAATTAGACGTGGATGAATGTGCTTTTGCGTATAGTGATATAACTTATAATGAAGTAATGGGTGTTAGTGCAATCGTCAATGCAGCAGGTGCTGACTTCACATTATTGGGACCGAAAAATACGATGATTAAGAGTAATAAGCCGGTTATTTCTGTTTGTGCGGTGCGTACAGGAACTGGAAAAAGCCAAACATCAAGAAAAATCATTGAAACGTTAATGGAACATGACTTAAAGGTAGTTGCTGTCAGACATCCAATGCCATATGGTGATTTAGCAGCACAGCGTGTACAACGATTTGCAACGGTGGAAGATTTAAAGAAACACGAGTGCACGATTGAAGAGATGGAAGAATACGAGCCGCATGTGGAACGTGGCAATATTATTTATGCTGGAGTCGATTATGAAGCAATTTTAAGAGCTGCTGAAAACGATCCCGATGGCTGTGATGTGATCCTTTGGGATGGGGGAAACAACGACTTTTCATTCTATGAAACTGATTTGGCTTTTACCGTTTTGGATCCACATCGACCCGGCCATGAATTAGGCTATTATCCGGGTGAAGTAAGTTTAAGAACAGCCGATGTTGCGATTATTAATAAAATTGATAGTGCAGACGAGAAATCAATTAAAATCGTGGAAGAAAATATTAAAAAAGCAAATCCAGGTGCGACGATTATGAAGGCCGAATCGAAAATTACAGTGGATAAACCAGAACTAATTGAAGGAAAGCGCGTGTTGGTTGTTGAGGATGGCCCGACTTTAACACATGGTGAGATGAAAATAGGAGCGGGAACCGTTGCTGCAGAACGCCTCGGTGCAAAAGAATTTGTCGATCCGCGTCCGTATACGGTCGGTAAGTTAACCGAAACATTTGAAATCTATCAAGATATCGGTCAAGTCCTTCCAGCTATGGGATACGGTGAACAGCAATTGAAAGATCTGGAGGACACAATCAACCAGACAGACTGTGATACGGTCATTATTGGAACACCAATGGATTTAACAAGAATCATTAACATTAATAAACCTTGTACGAGAGTGCATTACGATCTGGAAGAAACGGGTAAACCAAATTTGGAAGAAGTTCTAAGTAAATTTATTAAAAAACATAACTTACAAAAATAAACAATAAACTGGCTGTCGAGACGCACTATTCACTCGACAGCTTTTATTTAAAGATAAGGAAGTATAAAAGTTTTGCGAATAGCTGTCTAGCTTAAGCTCCCAGAAACTAGGCGACTTCCCGCAGCGCCTTACGATAAAGAAGACTTGCCGATTGGCTTTAGACAGAGGCTTAGTCGCCCTTATGCCCTTGGGTGAAAGTCATCATCGATTCGCTCAGGTAAGGGAGGGCCAACTAAATACGCCCTTTGCGGGCAACGTTGGCATACCCCTTTTGCAGGGGCATGATTCCTTTATCTCAGAGCATATTGGAATGTTCGATTAAAACCGCCACTTTGCGTGACGACATCGAACCACCAGCTATGAGCTGGCGCAGTCGCTACGTTTCTAAGCAGGGCGCTTGCGCTTTTCTTACGAAGACATTTACTATTCGTCCATATTATTTTTCGGTTTCATTTCGTGCGTAATATTCATGTTGCGTCCTAGCAGAGTTGGGCGATTGTTTCGAATCTGTCGTTAGGCTATTTTAAGATTTTTAACGTCCTATAATTCTATGGTTAAAAAAACGTTCATGATTATTTGCTTTTTTTCTGTATCACTGGTATAGTAGTAATTAATTATTGTTGTTCGGCTGATTAAGAAAGGAAATACCCTTAAACATCAGTATAAGTGCGACTAAGGTAATCGCTTGGAGAGCCTGGCGATAGCCATGGAATTTACAATGTGAAGGAATGCGTGCATACCTTTTCCTTAAAGATCACTTTGGACAGGGATAGTAATACATTGTGTGAACATCACACTAGGAGGAATTTTTAATGGAGCAAGGTTCAGTAAAATGGTTTAATGCAGACAAAGGATTTGGGTTTATCGAGCGTGAAGATGGAGACGATGTATTCGTACATTTCTCTGCTATCCAAAGTGAAGGGTTCAAAACATTGGACGAAGGACAAAGCGTAACTTTTGATATCGAAGAAGGTCAACGCGGACCACAAGCAACAAATGTTCAAAAAGCATAATTAAAAAGCGTCAGACTCTATTTTTAAGAGTCTGGCGCTTTTTTTAAATTATTTCAAATCTGGTACCTACTAAGACTTTGCGTATTATACCGTGCTCTTTGCTTGTTTTGGACTTGGTTTGTCCACAACAGCAGCTCCGACAATATCGCCTATCACATTAGAAGCCGTCCCGCCCATACCAATAATTGCGTCAACACCGGCAATTAATGCAACAATTTCCAGAGGCAGGCCAAACATGGATAGAACTGCCGATAAAGTTACAAGTCCAGCCGCTGGCACTCCAGCAGTTCCGACGGAGAGTAACGTACCGATTACAACGATAATAATCAAATCACTAATGGATAAATCTAGTCCAGTAATATTCGCCGCAAAAATAATGGAGGCTCCCATTCTTAATGCGCCGCCGTCAGAGTTAAATACAGCGCCAAGCGGCAAGGAGAAATTAGCGGTGTGTTCGGATACCCCAGCTTTTTTTGCTGCATTAATCGCAACCGGTAATGAAGCGATGCTACTAGATGTGAAAAAGGCTGTTGTGTATGCTTCTTTTGTTTGCTTGAAAAAAGAAACGATCGATCTGCCCGAAAATTTTAAAAAGCTTGTGTAAACAATTAACCAAAGAAGAATAATACCAATATAAAACACAGCAGTAAATGTTAATAATGACTGAAATGTATCCCAGCCTTGGCTACCAAAGGTTGATGCGCTTATTGCAAATACCCCAATCGGTGCATACAATAAAATTCCGCCCAGTATTTTATAAAACATTTCATTCAATGCCTTAAAAACATGGTCGAGTAACTGACCATATTCCTGCATCTTCTCTTCTTTGGAAAACTTCATCGTTGATATAGCTGTTCCGATTATAACAGCAACGAATAAAATCGCCATTAAATCACCGGCGGAAAAAGCAGCAAATATATTTTTAGGTACAATTTGCAATAGCACATCTGAAACCTGTGGTATTTCCGGTTGTTCGACTCGGGTATTAGGCAAGGTTAAATTTTCACCGGGATTTATAGTGAAAGCTAGTGCAAGACCGATTAACACGGCGGCAGCTGTTGTGACCATATAGTATAGTACCAATTTACTTCCCAATTTCCCCAGCTGGGCAATCTTCATTTGATCCACAGCCAATACGACGGTTAAAAAAATGACTGGAATAGCAATTAAGCTGAGCAAATGAATAAGCAGTGTTCCAAGCGGATTAATTATTCCTGCCTTTTCACCAAATATAACTCCTGCCACTATACCTAATATAAAACCAATGGACATTTTTAGAACGAGTGAACTGTTTTTATATTTCTTCCATAATTTCATCATAACGCTCCCAGACTATTTTTTAATATAAGTAGGTTTATTTATATATTTACACCTGAATTGAATAAGGGTGTCTCCATCATACCATGTTACCCGTTTGTTTAATCAACCAAACGAATCGTCTTTTTTTAAAAACCTTAATGATAAATGCACAGCGAAGCAAAACTAGAAATCGAGATGCCTTTTTGAGAGCAGTGCGTTATTGCTTAAGCTATTGGTCACTTGATGTAATTGTTATGATGGAAACTGCTTCTGCCATATAAATATTATGCTCTATATTTTAAAGTGTTGCTTAATTGGTAAAATTCGTGTGAAATATGATATGTTGTATCCAATACAATGCATAAGTAGGAGGAACTTTTCATGCCAACCTTTGAAGAATTTTTGAATATTGATATGCGAGTCGGCACAATTATAAAAGCAGAGCCTTTTCCGGAGGCACGTAAACCGGCGATTAAATTAGAAATTGATTTCGGCGAGCTTGGAATTAAACAATCATCAGCACAAATAACTCGAAGATATGAGCCGGATCAATTGATTGGACGACAAATAGCTGCAGTTGTTAATTTTCCCCCAATGCGTATAGCTGGATATAAATCTGAAGTACTTGTATTGGGCGGGGTTCCTGAAGACGGTGATGTTATTTTGTTAAGTCCTGATGAAAAGACAGCAAACGGTACGCGCATCTCATAACATTTTGGCTGTCGATAAACAGAAGCGCTATTATCGACAGCAGAATGTTACTCTCTGTCTGGATTTCTCAGCATCTGCTTAATTTCTTCGAGTTCTTTTTGCATTTTTTCCAGCTTTAAATCGGTTGGTGAAGGCTGGCCCTCTTGATTTGCTTCCTCTACATTATTTACGATAACCCCAACGAACAAGTTGAAGATAACAAAAGTTCCAATTAAAATAAACGTCACAAAAAACCACCATGATGTAGGGTCCTCTGCTAATATAGGACGCATTACACCACTTGCCCACGACTCAAGCGTTACGACTTGGAATAACGTCAGTAAGGAATCATGAAGGGTACCAAAATATGCAGGAGCAATCGATCTAAATAAAAACGTGCCCATTACCCCATAAATGTAAAAAAACAAACCGAGAAGCAAAAAAATCGTGCCCATGGAAGGGATAGTGAGTAGGAGAGCATTTACCATCCGGCGCAAGGAAGGTATTATGGATATTGCCCGCAAGACCCGTAATACTCTTAATAACCTTAAAACAGTAACATAATAGGCACCAATTAATATATGTCCACTTACGATAATGATAAAATCAAACAGATTCCAAGGGTCTTTGAAAAAAGAACCGATTGATTTACTGGCGATGAGGCGAATGACTATTTCAATCGTAAAAATCCAGAGCAAAATCTGATCGAGAAAAACGATCCAAAAAGCGAAACGATCGGCAATAAAAGGATATGTTTCTAAACCTACTAAGATAGCATTGATGATAATTAAGAAAATTATCGTGTTCATAAAAACAGGATGTTGTGATAAATATGGACAATATGATTTCCACTTATTCATTTTTCCGCATTGCCCCCTCTACGTTATTTTACTTTCTCCAGTGGTAAATGTCATCTAAAAATAAAAGTTAATTTTGTGCAACATTATGCGCTTAGTCGCAAATATTCTGGAAAATGTATTAATATATTGAATTGTCTAAAAAGGAATTTTGGTGTACAATAAGGTAACCAATTTTATTAATGTTTATAAGATTGGAACATGTTAAAAGGGAGGAAGTTAAATGGAATCAACCAGCGAACAAAATAAGAAAAGGTTTAAAGTGCCACACGTTTACGTCATTATATTTGCATTAATAGTTTTAGCTGCAGTTGCTACATACGTTGTTCCAGCAGGTGAATACGATAGGGTCGAGAATGAAGACGGGAGAACGATTGTTGTTGAAGGTACGTATGGTGCAATCGACTCAAGTCCAACAGGCTTTTTTGAAGTATTTCAAGCCCTTCACCAAGGGATGGTTGACGGAGCAGGTATTATTTTCTTTATCTTTATTATTGGTGGAGCTTTTGGCATATTTCGGGCGACAAAAGCAATGGATGGTGCCATTAGTAGTATTTCAAAAAAGATGAATGGGAAGGAATTATATTTAATACCGGTATTAATGATCTTTTTCGCTCTGGGAGGCGCTATTTTTGGGCTTGCTGAAGAAACGATTCCATACATTATGATCATTACTCCGCTCGCTTTAATGCTTGGGTATGATTCTTTAACCGGTGTAGGTATTGTGCTTGCAGGTGCATCAGCCGGATTTTCTGCAGCATTTATGAATCCGTTTACAGTTGGTGTAGCACAAGGAATTGCTGAATTACCGATTTATTCCGGATTTGCTACTCGGATGGTGTTTTGGGTTATTTTTGTTGGTGTAAGTATTGCGTATGTAATGAGATATGCTCATAAGGTAAAAAAAGATCCAACGAAAAGCCTTGTTTATGAAGAAGACCAAGCCCGCGAAGTAGAAGTTAATACAGACCAAGATTCGATAACGACTCGACAAGGAATAATCCTTGGTGTATTAATTCTCACTGTTTTCGGGTTAGCATTCGGTGTAATGCAATATGGATGGTATATTAAAGAAATTGCAGGACTATTTTTATTAATGGGTATTGTGATGGGGATTGTTGGAAAAATGTCTCTTGATGATATTGCGGAATCCTTTGTTGAAGGGTGCCGCGTACTTGTATTAGGAGCACTTGTTGTTGGTTTTGCTTATGCAATTCTCGTAGTTTTGCAGAATGGTAATATTCTAGATACTATTTTACACGGTCTTGCTAGCGTGGTAAGTGGACTTCCATCCAGCTTTTCCGCTATCGGGATGTATGTTGCGCAAGCATTATTAAACTTTATCGTACCATCTGGTAGTGGGCAAGCTGCATTAAGTATGCCAATTATGACACCACTGGCTGATTTAGTAGGTGTTAGCAGACAAACAGCTGTATTGGCTTACCAGTTCGGGGATGGGATTTCCAACATATTTACCCCGACATCTGGTTACTTTATGGCAGGCCTTGCAGCCGCTGGAATTTCTTGGACAAAGTGGGTTCGTTGGGTATGGCCGCTTATTTTAATCCAATACACATTAGGGGCTATTTTCGTCACTATTGCTCATTTATTTATCTTTTGATGAAAGAATAGTAAAATAGGGATAAACTAATACTGCAACAATGGTGCTAATTATCCGTTGTTGCAGTTGCATTGTTTGTAATGGTGAAAAAAGATCTTATAAAATGTTATCTTAAGAAATGGCGGTGTATATTATGCAACCAAAAACGTTAGAGCAGCTTTCTGATCAAGCGATTAAAGATCGACGTCATTTGCATCAACATCCTGAATTATCTTGGAAAGAGTTTGAAACTTCAAACTACATTCGAACAAGGTTGGAAAAGCTAGGAATTGATATATTAAATTATGAGCGCCCCAGTGTTATTGGCTATCTAAAAGGAACAAAAGGCGCTAAGACTATTGCTTTACGTGCAGATATAGATGCGTTGCCATTGACAGAAGAAGGGGATAAAGAATATATATCAAAAAACCCCGGTGTAACGCATGCGTGTGGGCATGATGGGCATACGGCTGTACTACTCGCTGTTGCGGAATGGATGGCAGCGCATTCTGAGGAAATTGAACATAACGTTAAATTCATCTTTCAAACAGCCGAGGAAATAACCCCAAGCGGAGCAGCTTATTTAATAAGCCAAGGTGTGCTGGAGGATGTCGATGCCGTTTTTGGTGTTCATCTTTGGCAAGGAGTGGAAAAGGGGAAAATTGGATTAGCGCATGGACCAATGATGGCATCAACCGATGACTTTGAAATCACAATAGAAGGTGCAGGCGGACACGGATCCATGCCACATGATACGGTAGATCCTATCTATATTAGCTCCCATATCATTCAAGGGTTACAATCCATTGTAAGCCGGAAAACAGACCCGATTCATACGAAGGTGATTACGGTAGGTAAAATCGAATCCGGTTCAAACTATAATATTATACCAAATACGGCAACTTTACATGGGACAGTAAGAGGATTTAATCTGGAAACAATACAACTGATGCGAGCTAAAATGGAACAAATTACAGAAGGAATATGTTCTACGTTTGATGCAAAGGGTACGCTAAAATATATTGAAGGAACTCCACCACTTATAAACGATTTAGAGCAAAGCCGGTTTGTGGAAAAAGTCATTCGTGATTCATTTGGAAATGATGTGTTTGAAGCACTTGATCCAGTGATGGGTGGAGAAGACTTTTCCCACTACTTACTGGAAAAACCGGGAGCCTTTATATTTGTAGGGATGGGTGGAGAAAAAAGTGCTTATCCACACCATCACGCACGCTTTGATATTGATGAAGATGTATTCCCTTCAACGATCGAACTATTTATTAACATTGTAAAAAACTTTAATTAAAGCAGGAGGAAATCTATACATGTCATTAAAAGTAACATTTCAAGATGTTTTAATAGCCGGAAAGAGATTGAAAGGAAGAGTAAATGAAACTCCATTGATTTATTCGGATATTCTATCTAAAGATGTAGGTACAGATGTGTGGTTGAAAATGGAAGGATTGCAAAAAACAGGGTCCTTTAAAGCCCGTGGCGCACTAAATAAATTGGATTCATTGTCCGACGAAGAAATGCAAAAAGGGGTCGTTACAGCCTCAGCCGGTAACCATGCACAAGGTCTAAGCTATGCAGCAGGATTAAAAAATATTTCTGCGAAAATTGTCGTTCCGGAAAATACACCAGCAACGAAAAGAGAAGGCATTAAACGACTTGGCGGTGATTTGGAAGTATACGGGGCAACCTACGATGAGGCAGAGGAACATGCGCACAAATTGGCTGAAGAAACAGGCAGAGTTTTTGTCAATGCATTTGAAGATGACTATATTATTGCTGGCCAAGGAACTTCTGGCCTTGAAGCGTTTTTACAGGAACCAGACTTTGATGCTGTTGTCGTTCCAGCAGGTGGCGGCGGTTTATTATGTGGCGTTGCACTTGTTGCCAAAGCGATTAATCCGTCTATTAAAGTCATTGGTGTACAAACGCATGCATCACCCCCTTGGTATTATTCATTTAAAGCAGGAGAACTCGTTGATGTCGAATATAAAGATTCCTATGCAGAAGGGCTTCATGGCGGAATTTCTCAAGGCAATTTAGATTTAGTGCTCAATATTGTCGATGATTTCGTACTTGTAGAAGAAGAAAGTGTCGCCAAAGCAGTCCACTGGATGGCGAAAGAGCACCATCATATAATTGAAGGTTCAGGCGCGGCAGGAATAGCTGCATTTCAAGAAGGCGTTCTTGATGACTTGAAGGGGAAAAAGGTATTGACACTTGTTACAGGAAGTAATTTAGATGTTAATCGTTTAGCCCAATTTACCGAAAAATATGATGATAAATAATAAGGACAAGTAGTCTCCATAGAAGAGGTGTTTTCATGAAAATTATAAAAGTAGAAGTTTTTGGTATAAAATTGGATTTAAAAAAGCCGTTTATTGTTTCTTATGATCGGTATGACGATATGCCGACAATTATTACTCGAATAGAAACAGAAGATGGTACAGTTGGTTGGGGTGAAGCGGTTCCTGATCAGCATGTGACGAGTGAAACATGGGAGAGTACGTTTCAGATTTTAAAAAATGAGCTAGCAGTCCTTGTGATGGGCGAGAATCCGTTCAACATTAATTCCATTCACCAGAAAATGAATGAAAAAATTCTTGATGCCCCATCGGCAAAAGCGGCGATAGATATTGCGCTGTATGACTTAATGGGCAAGCTCTCCAATCAGCCAGTCTATCGGTTAATTGGCGGGAGATCCCATAAAGAACTGCAAATCCCTCAAGTGATAAGTATTCTATCACCTGAAAAAATGGCAGAAGAAGCGGAGCAAATTGTTTCTGAGGGGTATCACCATATTAAAATAAAAGTAGGAACAGATGCCGAAACGGATATCAAACGGATACGTGCCGTACGTGAGGCAATACCAGCTGAAGCTAAGTTGCGCGTTGATGCAAATCAAGGTTGGAAAACAGCCGAAGCCATTTACGTCATTAATCAAACGAGAGATTGTAACGTTGGATGGTATGAACAACCGGTGAAGGCAAATGATCATCTTTCATTGGCAGAGATCAGAAAAGCGACGAATGTGAATATTATGGCTGATGAAGGTATCCATGGCCCTCATGAACTGTTAAATATTATCCAGCTACGTGCAGCGGATATGGTGAATATTAAATTAATGAAGACAGGTGGAATATATCCTGCCCTTGCACTCGCGAATTTAGCGGAAGCGGCCGGGATGCCTTGTCAATTTGGTTCGATGGTGGAATCAGCAATCGGAACCATGGCAGGAGCTCATTTATCACTTTCTCAAACGATCATTGAGTCAAACGAGATGGTCGGGCCGCTCATGTTTTCAGAAGATGTAGCGGAAACGAAATATATAAACGGAACACTTGAAATAACGGATACGCCGGGACTTGGAATTAAAGTGAATGAATCGATGATCAGAGAAAAAGCAATTTTACATTGTACGGTTAATTAAACGGAAAATTCTTTTAAAGATGTAAAAGCAAAGAGGAGACAGACAGCAAATGGATATTAAACATTTTAAAATAGAAGAATGGATGAATGAGTACGAACAGGGTGCTGTATATAATATGGCCGAAACGTGTGTGGATTCTTTAACAGTAGGTGAATTATTAACGTTAGGTGGCGAGGACCCTGTACAATTTTTTCAAAATTTAACGGATACAAAACTAACATATGGTCATATTGAAGGTTCTCCTGACTTTAAGCGAGAAGTGGCTAAGTTGTATAAAACAATGGAACCTGACAATGTACTGGCCATGAATGGGGCAATCGGTGCAAACTTTTTACTATTGTATACACTTATTGAACCCGGGGACGAAGTGATTTGTGTCGACCCAACGTATCAACAACTCCATTCCGTTCCAGAGTCTTTTGGAGCTACTGTCAAACGATTACAGTTAACAAAGAAGAATAATTTTATCCCTGATGTGGATGAGATGGCCTCTCTTGTTTCGGAAAAGACAAAGTTAATTATTATTAATAACCCAAATAATCCGACTGGATCTGTGATGGATGAAGCGAAGTTAAATGAAATTGTTGAAGTTGCCAAATCGGCAGATGCTTATTTGTTGTGTGATGAAGTATATCGCGGCTTACTGCAGGATCCTAATTTAGATGTCCCATCAATCGTGGACCTTTACGAAAAAGGGATCAGCACAAGCAGTATGTCTAAAGCATTGTCATTAGCTGGACTTCGCTTAGGCTGGATCGCAGCACCCGAAGATGTCATTAGAGAATGTGTAAAGCACCGGGATTATACGACCATCAGCTGCGGCATGATTGATGATTTATTGGCTGTACACGCACTAAAAAATTACGACAAAATTATGGACCGAAGTTTAAAAATCGTTCGTAACAACATCGAAATTCTTGACGACTGGGTAAAAAATGAACCACGTATCAATTATGTAAAACCACAAGGCGGTACAACGACAATGCTTACGTATGATGCGGACATGTCTTCCGTAGATTTTTGTATAGGACTATATGAAAAAAATGGCGCGTTTTTTGCACCGGGAAGTTGCTTTGATATGGAAGGGACAGTTCGTATCGGGTATGCCTGTGATCCTGACGTATTAAAAGAAGGATTGCAAAAAGTATCGGAGTATTTAAGAGAATTATAATCTATAAGTGCGTGTTCAAAAAGTGCCGAATTAGAAGCAAGAAGGTCGAGGCGGCGTAGTTTCGAGCAGCGGAATGTATGCATTTAGATACATGAGCAGCGGAGAAACAAGCTAACGAAGAGATTCGCCGCTAATAATTTGGTGACTTTTTGAACAACCTCTATAATGCATGAGTGAAAGGAGATTTGAATGAATCAACATCTATTTCCAATTGAACAAGTAAGAAGACAGTTCCCAGCTCTAAACCGTACGTATAATAATAACTCGGTAGTATACTTTGATGGACCCGGAGGTTCACAGGTTGCAGGAACTGTTATAGAATCCATGTCAGAGTATATGAGGAGTGGTGTTGCTAACCTCGGCGGGGAGTATGAAACCGGACGGGAGACGGAAAGAATTGTTGATGAGGCAAGGGAACTGTCTGCCACTTTGTTAGGCGCACATAAAGATGAAATTGTATTCGGCGCAAATACAACGACGATTGCTTTCCGGATTGCAAGGGCTTTATTTCGAGAGTGGAACGAAGAAGACGGGAATATTGTTGTAACGGAACTTGATCATCATGCAAACATTGACCCTTGGGTGACGGCTGCTGATGACCGTGGACTCGATATTCATAAGCTTCCACTTGATACATCCAAGTTAACATTAAACACAGAGAATTTGGAAGATATCATTACGAATAATACGAAGCTTGTTGCGATTGGATTGGCATCCAACGTGATTGGTACAATCAATAACCTTGAACCTATCATTAAACGTGCAAAAGAGGTAGGTGCATTGGTTGCTATCGATGCTGTTCATGCCGTTCCGCATTTTGCTGTCGATTTTAAACAGTTGGGCGCTGATATTTTATTCTGTTCAGCGTATAAATTTTTTGGCCCTCATGTAGGTATTGCAGCTATTAATAGAGAAGTGTATGAAAACCTACAGTTATTTAAATTACGTCCTGCGCCAAATGATCTTCCCGACAAATTGGAAACAGGTACAATTAACTTTGAAGGGTTAGTTGGCGTAATGGAAGCGATACGCGTTATTGCTGGTTTCGGAGAAGGCGAGACATTAAGGGAACAGCTTCTATCTGGCTATGAACGAATGGAAGCGTATGAAAATAAACTAGCTGATAGATTACGAGAGGGATTAGGAAAAATAGAGAATGTGATCATGTACCAAGCTCCCGATTCTGTCCGAAAGACCCCAACAGTTGCTTTTAGAGTAGAAGGAACTGGCCCGGAAAAAGTGTGCCGACAAATGGCGGGACTAGGGGTCCATATTGAGTATGGAGATTTTTATGCGATGACCTTAGTTGAAAAACTTGAATTAGGTAGTGAAGGCGGACTCATTCGTGCCGGCATTGCACCGTACAATACAGAAGAAGAAATTGATCGATTGATTAAAGGAATTGAAGGACTCAATAAATAAACAATAGTCTGCTGTTACAAAAACCATCTTTTTATATAATAAGTAGTTCTTTTTGTGTAAATTGTTATGTTGCACAGAAATGAACTACTTTTTTTAAAGGACAGAAGGTTTAAGGTTCTGTGCATAGCTGTCTAGCTCCAGCGCCCAGCCCCTCGAGGTCTTAAGCAATAATTCTTCGTGACAAAAACCGTCACTACGAATTCTTGCTTAAGCTTGTCGGGGCTGACCAGGGCGCTTGCGCTTTTCTTAATTCGAATCACATTTCTGCTTGAAAGAATATACTGGGTTAAAACAATAATCTAGGCAGGAGTGATGAAGTATGTTTATGAATAATCCATATCGCAACAGTCAACCTGAGGTAGTAAGTGGCGCATATGGTGATGTGAATGGGGATGGAATGGCAGATTATGTGTTTTTGTCTGCGATAAAGTCAGCAGATTTATCCAGTCCTTATGTTGAGCAGATTACATTGAACATTCAAGATGGGGCAACGAACTTTGTGCAAGCTATTTCGCTTGAAACAAATGCTGGTTATCAACCATCTTTGTACCTTGGTGATTTTACTGGGGATGGTATTATGGACATTCTTATTAGTATTGATTCAGGTGGATCAGGGGCATTAACATACGATTATGTGTATTCTTATGTCAACAATCAAGCGGTGAAGTTGTTTGATTATAACGACTATAATAGACAAAATCAGTATACCGTAACTTATTTGGATCAATATAAAGTTAGTATTCAAAGTCCTGCCACAGGTCAGACGTACTTGGTTGATATTAGCGGTAGAAGTCCTGATTATTTATCACAAATCTATCATGTGGACGGAACGTTAAAAAAACCAATTCAAGGAATGGACGACGGTGTTAGCGGATTTTATCCTGTAGATATGGATCGTAATGGCGTGTATGAAATACAAGCATTTCAGTTAATTAGCGGCCGTTACCATGCCGATGGATTGGGCTATATCATTAATACGTTGCAATGGAATGGGAGGAAATTCGTAATTTGGCAGCAGTGGTTAGCGATTTTGGGGAACTAACTACAATAGCAATTATCTCTCCACGATAATAAAAACTCGTGAACAATCTTTATTGGAAGTCAAAATAATGTGACTATGTTAAGATAATAAGAAAGGGAGGGATAGCATGAGTACAATCAAAAAAGGTGAAGGCAAGTTTTTTGTTGGAGAAAATGAAACTTCTCCACTAGCAGAGATTACGTTTCAACAAAAAGATGATCGGACCTTAATCGTGGACCATACGTATGTATCAGATGAACTTCGCGGGCAAGGTATGGCAGGAAAACTCGTAGAAAAGATGGTTACGTATGCTAGAGAAGAGGGGAAGAAAATAATCCCGGAATGTTCTTATGCAGAAAGTAAAATTAAAAAAACGCCGGAATATCATGATGTATTGGCATAGCAGTTAAATCTACAGTTAATCCCAATGGAGGTCATCATCTATTGGGACTATTTTTTTGATTCAATTAACTGTGTGACCTTAGCTGAGGTGCCTGTTGCCAGAATATTATTCTGGCAACAACTGCGCCCTATTGATTAATCTTTTTTCCTTTTAGATTTATAAACAAAAGCGCCTATAAAAATTACAAGTAATGCAGCCAAGATAGAGGGATTCAACAAATCAACTCCTTTTTTTTGATTAGTAAAATTTTTACTACACAATCTAGCACTTAAACGGTATCACCCTTAATTCAAAATTGCGCCCTTGAAGAAGTTAATTTTTATAAATGTCATTAGAAGATATCCACTCTATAAATTGTTGGTATGGATAGTAGGTAGTACCTTTAAGTTCAATCTTTGGTGCATTTGTATATTTGTTTAACAATTCATTTAATTCTTCTTTACTTAGCCCTAAATAAATATGCATATCTTTTTCTTTAATCAATGTAGGATAACCTGAAGAACTTGCTTTTGGATTTTGGAAGTTTTTTAATCCATCTCCTATAAAATATCCTAATCCCACTAGCCCTCCAATTAACCCTATTCCTATCCAAAAAAAGTCTATTTTCACCCTGATAACCTCTCCCTTTTAATTAAAGTTAAATTGAACAAATTGTCTCGATTACTTAACAATGATTACTATGCTAATTTTAACATAAACATCTTAGCACCCTCGAAATAAATCCTTAATCAGGCTTTAATTATTGTAAAAATAACGGTATGAATCGCAAGTGTTTTAACGATGAATTTAGTGTATAACAAAACAACATAAACTTATATGATATTTTCTTTAATCGCAATAAAAAAGAAGCAAAATCGAGTGTGATTTGCATCCCGAATTTGCGTACTAAATGATAATTTATCTCCTAAAACTGGACCCATCACGATACTACAGCGGTGCCTTCTTTACAGTAAATCCACCTTTTCCGACTGTCGTTTCCGCTTGCTTCATTGAGCGAATAATCGCTTCTTCAGTTGATTCCGTTACTGCAAGGAAAAATTGGTTCATAGACGGATGATCATCCCGGAAAAAGGTAACCGTTTCCGTTGGTTCGTCGTTTAAGTGTTCATATTTATTGACGGTGGAGAAGGCGATGGATATATCCCCGCTTCCATGATCCATATGACTTCCGGTTCGAGCAAGTCCTGCAGCACAACGTTTAGCGATTCGCTTCAATTGACGGTCATAAAATGGCGCATCTGTTGCGACGACCATCATAATGGAGCCCTCGGGGGTTTTCATCGTCGATTTTGGCCAATCTGCAAATAGTGCTTCCTCCCGCTTACCAAAATTGCTTAAAACGAGACAGCCGACAGTATAGTCGGTATCATCTACTTGTACGAGACGAGAAGCCGTGCCGATTCCTCCTTTATATCCATAGCAAATCATCCCTTTTCCAGCTCCGACAGCCCCTTCTTCCGCAGCTTCTGTCGTTGAATTATTAATTGCTTCTATTGCATGCGCAGGTGTGACTGACTGCAAGCGCATCGAATTTAGAAAACCATCATTACATTCTCCCGTAACAATATTGATGGAAGGAGAAGCATCCCCGATCTTCGGATTTTGTTCAAGCATATATGTTAATGTCCCTTGCATAACAGGGGCGACACTCATTGTATTTGTTAGCATAATGGGAGATTCAATTAATCCGAGTTCATCTACCTCAATAAGCCCGCTCGTTTTCCCAAATCCATTGATAACATCAGCTGCCGCACGTACTTTTTCTTTATATAGATTCCCGCTATGTGGGAGAATAGCAGTTACACCTGTACATATTGTGTCTGTCTCAGACATTTTTTCATACAATGTAACATGTCCAACCTTCACGTTACATACATCTGTAATGCAATTATTTTTTCCTCTTGGTAATGTCATGAAAAAACCCCCGTATCATCAGTGTTTGGACTTAATTATAGCATAGGTGATTACCGTTAAAGATTGTTTAAAGTATAAATATAAGCGGCTTTCATCAAATTTTCATATAGGACGTGTATAATTGGTATTGAATAATACGTGATGGAGGATAAGGATGGCGGCAACTGCGGTGTTAATGTCAATTGGTATCTTAATTGCAAGCTTTTTAATTAGTTATGTTTTTTATTATTTTACGAGTTCCCTGCCAAAACATGTGAAAAAGAAACAATTGGAGGAAATAACGTCTTTATTAATTAACTTTGTTATATATACTTGGGTTGGAAAAATAGTTGCTAATCTAGGGATCTTCATGCAAGATCCGTTATCTGTTCTAGCATATCCGAGTAATTCAACGGCTTTTTATATTGCCTGTGTTTTGATCATTATTAATATTATATATAAAATGAAGCGGCATTCCTTTGATGTCATAGCCCTTCTATTAGCTTTTACACCAATATTTTTTATTAGTTCGTTTATATATGAATTTTTGCAAATGGTATTGGAACATAGTTCGATCATGTTGCCATATTTAAGTTTATTGTTTGTTTTGGTTATGCTTGTATTAATGGAACGTTTTCAGGAGGAAAGAAATGTATACATTCTTCTGTTAGTTTGGAGTATTGCACAATTTATCTTATCCTTGGTTATGCCTTATACGAGCGTTTACGGTTTTATGATTGACCCATGGTTTTTCATTATTATATTTTTTGTAATAGTAACTTTCCAACGTTTACATTATAAAAGGAAGGTGTCAAGATGAGTGGAATAGAAGCTGATACACTATTAATTGTTGGGATGTTTCTCGCCTTGGGGGCAGGAGCATTGTCGTTTTTATCTCCTTGTGTTTTGCCGATTTTCCCGGCCTATTTGTCATATATTACTGGAATGAGCGTTAAGGAACTTCAAGGAAAACAAGATTCGAAAATACGTGGCAGATTGTTAAGTCATTCGTTATTTTTTATTCTAGGTGTTTCGCTTGTGTTTATAAGCCTTGGAGTTGGAGCATCATTTCTTGGACAATGGATTCAACATTTGCTTGCGGGAGACTCTGGACTGCTTATTCAACGGATCGCCGGTATTTTTATTATTGTGATGGGTTTGTTTGTTGCAGGCTGGATTAATTTACCTACTTTAATGAGAGAAAAACGTATGCAATATACGAAAAAACGAGTTAGTTATGCAGGGACCTTTTTTGTTGGGGCAGGATTTGCTGCTGGCTGGACACCTTGTATAGGACCGATTTTCGGCTCCATTCTATTTTTGGCTGCCAGTAATCCGGGACAGGGAGTCTTTTATACGATTATGTATGTTATCGGTTTTGCTTTACCTTTTCTAGTGCTGACTTTCTTCCTTGGTTCAACGAAATGGATTGTCAAACGAAGCCAAGTTATTATGAAAATAGGCGGCGTTGTTATGATTGCTATGGGCATCATTTTATTTACCGGGCAAATGCCCCGGATTGCGGAGTTTTTTCTGAAGTTAGTCCAAGATACATGGATGGAAAAACTAGGATAAAAGTGGGGGGACCGTACAGATGAAAAAGGGAATTATTATTGCTGTAATTGTTGGATTGTTTGCATGGGCGATTTATGATTTTGTCTTAAGCGATTCAAAAGGTGAGGAAGAAGAGAATGTTGATGTTGGGCTTGAACAAGGAAACCTTGCACCTGATTTCGAATTGACGACTCTGGACGGTGAGACAGTAAAGTTATCCGATTTTAGAGGTGAACGCGTTATGTTGAATTTTTGGGCAACGTGGTGTCCGCCATGTCGTGCCGAAATGCCTGATATGCAGAAGTTTCACGAAAATACGGATGTAGAAATTTTAGCTGTAAATTTGTTGGAGACGGAAAGTGGAGTAGATAAAGTTCCAGAATTTATAGAAGAATTTGGCGTTACATTTCGTATTCTGTTAGATGAGGATTCCTCTGTAGCCAACCGCTATGAGATACAGCCAATCCCTACTACATTCATGATTGATTCGGAAGGGAAAATACAAAACACAACACTCGGAGCGCTGAATTATGAATTAATGGTACAGGAATACGAAAAAATGGATTAATGAGGGGTAAGCATGAAGCAAGTTATTTTGGTAGTGGAAGACGATCCAATGATTCGCCAGCTAGTTCGCATGTACTTGGAACATCATGAATATGAAGTAGTGGAAGCACCGGATGGTGAGGCGGCGAAAACAGCATTTTTAACTTACCAGCCTTGTTTAATTATTCTTGATTTAATGTTACCGAAAATAAGCGGGGAAGCATTTTGTGCATGGGTGAAAGAGCAGGCAAATAGTGAAGTATCCATTATTATGTTGTCTGCAAAAGCACGTGTGGATGATAAGGTTGCCGGCCTGCGAATGGGCGCTGACGGCTACGTTACGAAGCCGTTTGATCCGAATGAACTGATCGCTAATGTGGAAGCGGTATTGCGCAGGACAGGACACTTTTGTAAAAAAATTACAATTAATGGCCTTTGTATTATGCCTCGGAAAGGTGAGGTTCTGCTCTACGGGGAAAATATTCAACTAACAAAACATGAGTTCAATTTGCTTTACTTTCTGATGCAGCATCCGAATGTAGTCTTTTCACGCGAACAGCTTGTTACGGAACTTTATCCTTATGATGAACAAAGCGTTCTGGATCGAACGATTGACGCCCATATAAAAAAACTGCGTGAAAAAGTGGAAGAAGTGCCGTCACGTCCTTTGCGCATTCAAACCGTTAGAGGAATGGGGTATCGTTTTGTCACTTCATAATTATGTTAAATCTTTTGCTCCAAAAGGTTTTTTGTGGAAGCTGACGCTATTAAACACGGTTGTCATTATCGCTGCAATCGCATTAAGCAGCTGGGCGGTTTATAATACCGCTTGTTTTTTAGCAGAAGGAATCGGTAATTTTGATGAACAGAGGCAGCAGCAATTTAATGGAACCTTACTTCAATATTTATTGATTTTCAGTATGATTGGTATAATCGCTGGGGGATTACTCCATTTTTATATGACGAAAAAAATTGTCGGTCCTATACGAAAGCTTATCGCTTCTACAGAAAAACTGAAACAGGGAGAATATCCACAAAAAATTACCGTTGGAACCGATGATGAGGTTGGCCAGCTTATTAAGCAATACAATGGGCTTATCCAACAACTACAAGCAAATGAACAGGAACGGCATAGGCTAGTTTCAGATGTATCCCATGAACTTCGGACACCGCTATCCAATTTAAGTGGATATCTTCAAGCGCTGAAAACAGGGATGATTCAGGGAAATGAAACACTTTTTCACGCGCTTCATGACGAAGCAAACCGTCTATCACAACTAGTCGAACAGCTTGAATTACTAAAGGAATGGGATCATTCAGGCACAGATAAATTTGCAAATAAACAATCTGTGGCTATGTCCACTCAAATAAACCAGTGTGTTTCATTGTTTGATTGGAAGCTTAAGGAGTTAGACATTCCGGTAGAAGTAAATGCAGTAGCAGCTCCTGTAAAGGTTCAAGTCGAAGCGCTTCAGCAAGTGCTTCACAATTTGCTTGATAACGCCATTCGTTATTATGAAGGCAACGGGCCGATTACCATTACGGGGGAAAAAGAGCGTGCGAAATATCGGATTTCTTTCACCGGTCCGAGCAAAACCATCCCACAAGCAGATCAAGCCAACATTTTTGACCGCTTTTACCGGATTGAATCGTCACGGGATCGACAAACAGGGGGTTCCGGTCTGGGGTTAGCGATTGTAAGAGAAGTCGTGAAAAAGCATAATGGCCAAGTAGGTGTAGACAGTAAAGAGGGCACAACGACTTTTTGGGTTTCTTTTCCTGTCGAAGGTTAAGAAATGAAAATTCGAATTTGATATATTATCGTTCCCGCGTGTAGCGGGATTTTCTTCGTTTTAATACAATCTGCGGGATTTGCAGGTAGCAGTTTGATTGTTGGGCGACGAGCGCGGTTTTTTTATCCGCTATGGTTGTTGATTGGAGGCATCATATGCTCTTGGAATGGAAAAGCAGGTAAACATCCGATAAACTAAAAATAGTGCTTGTTATTGGAGGGGATGAAAATGAATTTAAAATTTTATGGTTATCAAATACTAGGCGTGTTCATTATTTGGTTAGGCATGCTGTTCTTTTTGTCGGATATGCTTGATTCAGGGAGGATAATCTTTTATGTTGTTACTTCCTGGCTATTATTATTGATTGTACTTTTTCTAAAACAGTTTTTTCGAGAAAGGAATAAATAGTTTAACAACTATTTCATAAGATCAGAAGTATAAAATTTTGCGCATAGCTGTCTAGCTCCAGCGCCCAGCCCCTCGAGGTCTTAAGCAATAACTCTTCGTGGCAAAAACCGCCACTACGATTTCTTGCTTAAGCTTGTCGGGGCTTAACAGGGCGCTTGCGCTTTTCTAATAAGGGTGATGAACAATGCTGACAATTGAACAATTACAAAAGGCATATGGGGATAAAATTTTATTTCAGAATATCAACTGCACAATTACGAATCGTGATCGAATTGGTTTAATTGGAGTTAATGGAACTGGGAAATCAACGTTTCTAAAGGTGATTTCAGGAATAGAACCGTCGGATGAAGGATTAATTAAACATCCAAAGGACTATAAAGTTGAATATTTGCCGCAAACGCCGGAACTGGATGCGCAGTTGACGGTTATTGAACAAATTTATTATGGTGAAGCAGTCATCATGAAAACGATGCGGCAATATGAACAAGCACTACTCCGGCTGGAACAAGATCCAATGAACGAAGCAAATCAAGAAAAACTGCTACAGATGCAACAGCAAATGGATGAGCATGAAGCTTGGGATGCAAATACAAAAGCAAAAACAATTCTAACAAAGCTCGGAATTTCCAACGTAAACCAACATGTACAGGCGTTATCCGGTGGACAAAAAAAGCGCGTGGCCATTGCGAAAGCGCTTATTCAACCCGCTGATCTACTCATATTAGATGAACCTACGAACCATTTAGATAATGAAACAATATCTTGGCTAGAGAACTATTTGACTTCATACAAGGGTGCTTTACTGCTAGTCACACACGACCGCTATTTCTTAAACCGCGTGACGAATCGGATTTTTGAGCTGGATAATGGGACGCTTTATACATATGAAGGCAATTATGAGCTTTTTCTTGAAAAGAAAGCGGAACGGGAAGAGCTAGAAAAGGCCGGTCAGCAAAAACATGAAAATACATTAAAAAGGGAGCTTGCCTGGTTAAGACGAGGTGCACGGGCAAGGTCAACAAAACAAAAAGCAAGGTTCGAGCGAATTGATGATTTACAGCAAAAAAAGTTTCATACGAAAAAAGAAAATGTTGATTTTCAAGTTGGCACAACCCGTCTGGGAAAACAAGTAGTTGAACTGGATCAAGTTGGAAAGTCATATAGCGGTAAAGAAATCATTGCTCCTTTTAACTATTTAATTAATCGGGAGGAAAGACTTGGGATCATTGGTCCGAATGGAACAGGGAAATCCACCTTATTGAATATTATTGCACAGCGTCAAAAACCTGATACAGGAGAAGTTCATGTCGGAGAAACCGTAAAGATTGGTTACTATACCCAAGGGGAAGAAGAACTAAACGGTGATTTGCGTATAATTGATTATATTAGAGAAGTCGCGCAAGTCATTTATACAAAAGATAAAGAAGTAATTACAGCAGAGCAAATGTTGGAACGTTTTTTGTTTCCAAGACCGAAACAATGGACATATATTCGTCGCCTGTCCGGTGGAGAAAAAAGACGATTATACTTATTAAAAGTATTAATGACCGAACCGAATGTTCTGTTATTGGACGAGCCGACAAACGACTTGGATGTACAAACATTAAGTGTTCTAGAAGAATATTTGAATCAATTTCCTGGTGTTGTTATTACTGTTTCACATGATCGGTACTTTTTAGATCGGGTAGTGGAAACCCTGCTTGTTTTTACAGGTGACGGACAGATCGAACACTTTTATGGGAATTACAGTGAATATTTATCACAAGTCCAACAAATAGAACAAGAAGAAAAAGGGAAAAAGCAGAAAGTAAAGCCCGGCAAAGATACTGATACAAAAAGAAAAAAGCTGTCTTATAATGAGCAGAAAGAATGGGAGACAATTGAGGATGAAATTATGTCTCTTGAAGAAAACGTGGAGCATCTTCGAATGGAGATACAGGCCGCAGATAGCGATTTTGAAAAAGCACAGGAATTGTATGAAAAACAAAAGCAGACAGAAGATGAATTGGAGCGGAAAATGACCCGCTGGGAAAAGCTTTCGTTAATGGTGGAGGAATTTGAAGAAAAGTAAACTACTCGGCAATGCTTGAGATGGGAGCTTCTCATTTGCACGACGGAAACAATAATGTTTTTCTTAAGCATAAATCTATTAGACTGCTATAGGTACTTAAATAAATTTTGATACATGATTGATGCAATGTGTTGCAGGTTCATACACCCGTGGGAGATGACAAGAATGGATAGGTTCTTAACAAAAAAGTGGATAGTTGCAATCATTGCTGTTTTTTGTTCCATATTATGGGGGAGCGCATTTCCGGTGTTAAAGGTCAGTTATATCGAGTTGCAAATGGCGGCTGATGATACGATGGCCAAGATTGTGTTTGCAGGAATGCGGTTCTTTTTGGCTGGGATTATATTAGTCTTCGGTATGATATTTATAAATAGAAAAGCTTTATTTGTGACAAAAAAACAGGTTCCGGTATTAGTTATTTTTGGAATTGTTCAAACCGGCTTACAGTATTTCTTTCTTTATAACGGACTATCAAAAACGTCAGGCATGCAAGGTGCAATATTAGTGTCAGGTTTAACCTTTTTCACCGTAATTTTAGCGCATTATTTTTACGTTAATGATCGGATGAATTGGCAAAAAACGATCGGCCTAATCGCCGGATTCACAGGGATTGTATTTGCTAATTGGGGGCAAGAGTTTGAATTCAGTTTTCAGTTTACAGGTGAAGGTTTTATTATTTTATCGACTTTAACAGGAGCGATCGGTACCATTATGGCTAAGGAACTTGCTGTTGGTATACACCCTTTTGCTTTGACCGGTTGGCAGTTAACGATTGGTGGAGCATTAATGTTGCTTGTAGGTTATCCACTTATGGGGCAGGATGCAATGACCTTTACCCCAATTGGTTGGGGGTTATTGATTTATTCGTCCTTTTTGTCTATTGTTGCATTTGCGCTTTGGTTTTCTTTGTTGAAATATAATAAGGCGGGAGAAATTAGTATATATCAGTTTGTTACACCTTTATCAGGTGCCGTTTTATCGGTTATTTTTATTCCCGGAGAGCGGTTTACCATATTTATTATCGCCGCATTACTTCTAGTAGTACTTGGTGTTATGGCAGTAAACTATAAACCTAAATCAGATGAGGGAAATCAGTAAAATCAGAAAGTCTCATATTTTCTTCAGCGTTTTTATGCTATACTATTTTTAATAGAAGGAGGTGATATAGATGCAAATGGAAGAAAAAATTATCGGTATGCTGGAACAGATTATGGACACACAAGGTGAGCATTCACAAATATTAGACAATCATTCAAAAAAGCTAGACGAGCACACACAAATATTAAGCAGACACTCCGAAATATTAGACGAACATTCCCGCAAACATGATAATCATGAATCCACGCTAAAAGAACATGGTCAATTACTAACGGCGCTTCGTTCAGGTCAGGAACATTTGAAAGCGGAAATTGAAGGAATGAAAATCTCCGATGCAAAAGAATTTGGTAATCTGAAAGAACAAATAAAATTGAACACGGAAATGTTCCGCGATGAACTTTGGGTTCAAAAGCAGGATTTATATCGGATTAAAAACACAATGGGAATGGGCTAAACTATCAATTGGACCAAAATACATCCTCTAACTTGTAATAATACTCCAATCAGTCAATTCCCCTGTGCATGATTTAATACTCCACAGTAAGCTTAAAGGGCCTCGTGCAGCTTGGTGTCTTTAAGCTTACTATCGTTATTATCTAGATTTTGGTGGCATCCTGACCGTATTTAATGTAAAAAAAGAGTTAAAACAGCTCTGGACCAAACGTTATTAACCTTCTATCTATACTGAGAAAATTAATACATTCTCGGTTCCCGTTTAAAATACACTTAAAAAATACAATTGAATATTTTGAAATTTTCCTATACACTATATATTATAGATATGAAATGACGTTTCATTAAATGAAATCATAGGCTTGCAAATTGCTTTCGTCTCTCAAAAGGTGAATAAGATGCCCGTATATTTGTTGGCGGAGCTTCAAAGGTGAAAGAAGATGTTTCAAAAAGAAGTAGTGGCTGTCATCGATCTTGGCATAAGTGCTCTAGACCTAGCACATTCGGTTTTATCAAGCACATAGCAAGTTTCACGATGAAAGCGTTCTCAATAAGTGGATTTGGATCAATTCATCCAACCGATATCGAAATGGGGAGCTGAAGTAATTGAAAGATGCCGAGCGAATGAGGAAAAATTGGGCAATTGAACTAACTTGTACCCGAATAATATATCTAAATTTAGGAGGAAAAAATGATGACAGAAACATTATTGGATGTAAAAACATTGAAAAATTATATTAATGGGGAATGGAAAGAAGTTGACGAAACGACAGCTGTCATTAATCCGGCGACAGGTGAAGAGGTAGTTAAGGTACCATTATCATCGGAAAGAAATATCAACGATGCAGTAGAGGCTGCAAAAGCAGCACAAAAAGAATGGTCACTTGTACCAGCTCCACAACGTGCAGAAGTACTTTACCAAGTTGGGAATATTATGAAAGGTCGAAAGGAGCATCTTTCTAAACTATTAACCTTAGAAAATGGAAAAGTATTGGAAGAAGCACGTGGTGAAGTGCAAGAAGGAATAGATATGGCGTTTTACATGGCTGGGGAAGGGCGACGTCTTTTCGGGCAAACAACACCTGCTGAATTGAAAGATAAATTTGCCATGAGCGTTCGTGCTCCCATTGGTGTTGTTGGTATTATTACACCATGGAATTTTCCGATTGCTATTGCAACATGGAAGTCTTTCCCGGCAATTGTAGCAGGAAATGCCGTCGTGTGGAAACCAGCTACTGAAACACCGATTATGGCTTACGAATTGGCGAAAATTTATGAAGAAGCAGGATTACCAAAAGGAGTCGTTAACGTTGTGTTTGGAACTGGTTCTTCGGTCGGGGATGCGATGGTTCATCATGATGATATTCGCGTCATTTCATTTACCGGATCCAATGAGACGGGGAGTCATATTGCTGGAGAATGCGGGCGGCAGTTGAAAAAGGTTTCCTTGGAAATGGGTGGAAAAAATGCCGTAATCGTGATGGATGATGCTGATTTAAATCTTGCAGTGGAAGGAATTTTATGGAGTGCATTTGGAACGAGCGGACAAAGATGTACTGCCTGCAGCAGGGTTATTGTTCATGAAAAGGTAAAAGAAGAACTTGAACAACGGTTATTAAAAGAAATGAAGCAATTAACGATCGGAAACGGAATGGATGAGACCGTAAAAGTTGGTCCGATTATTAACGATGCAGGAATGGATAAAATTAAAAAGTACATTGAAATTGGGAAAAATGAGGGAGCAAAAATGCTTGCCGGTGGACATGAACTGACGGACGGGAAGTTTTCAAAAGGAAATTACTTTGCTCCGACGCTTTTTACTGACACAACGGTTGATATGCGCATTGCGCAAGAAGAAATTTTCGGCCCGGTTGTATCTCTGATTCCTGTGAGTAGCTTTGATGAAGCTATTAAAGCGAATAATGGTGTGAAATATGGGCTATCTAGCTCCATCTTTACAAAAGATGTTAACCAAGTTTTTAAAGCACAACGTGATTTGGATACAGGAATTGTTTATGTAAATGCCGGTACGACTGGAGCGGAAATTCATCTGCCGTTTGGCGGATCCAAAGGAACAGGAAATGGGCATCGTGACTCGGGTGTGCAAGCACTTGATGTATTTACAGAATGGAAGGCAGTATATGTGGATTACAGCGGGAAACTACAACGAGCACAAATCGATGTGGAATAAGGATTTACCGATAAAAATGTAGACGATAGAAAGGATAATAGCAAATGCATGAACATGATAGAAACATATATAACTAGAAGGAGAGGATAGTATGAAAGTAGGTGTATTGGGCTCGGGATTGATGGGAAAAGAAGCGGCTAGAGATTTAGTATGGAGTGAAGGGGTTTCAACTGTTGGCTTGGCAGATATTGATTATGAGCGAGCCAAAAATGTATGTGATCAACTGCAATCGGATAAATTGATTCCTTACACGGTCAATGCAAGCGATGAACAAGCGCTGTCAGATTTTATGGGGAGATTCGATGTCATCATTAATGCATTGTTTTATTCATTTAATGAAATTGTTGCAAAAACAGCAATTAAAACAGGTGTTCACTCCATTGACTTGGGTGGACATATCGGACATATGACAGACAAAGTATTACAATTGAAGGAAGAAGCGAAAGCAGCGAATGTGACGATTATTCCTGATCTTGGAGTAGCTCCCGGCATGATTAATATATTGTCCGGTTATGGTGAAAGTAAGCTCGATCAACTCGATTCTATCAAGTTATATGTTGGAGGGATCCCGTTAAAACCGGAGCCGCCACTTGAATATAATCATGTTTTTTCCATGGAAGGTGTATTTGATCATTACACAGACTCATCGCTTATTGTTCGGAATGGGGTCAAACAAGAAATACCTTCCTTATCAGAGGTAGAACGAATTTATTTTGAAAAGTTTGGACCATTAGAAGCATTTCATACATCCGGAGGTACCTCTACGCTATCTCTATCTTATCCAGATTTGCATACACTCGAATATAAGACGATCCGTTATCCCGGGCATGCAGAAAAATTTAAATTGCTCGTTGACTTAAATTTAACAAATAAAGATTATGAAATTAAATTAAACGGTCAAAAAGTTAATCCACGTGAAGTATTGCTAAAAGTACTTGATCCAATTGTTGATCTTAAAGATAAAGATGATGCCGTCTTATTACGCGTAATAGTTTCCGGTAAAAAAGAACATACACCTACAACTTATGAATTTGAAATGATCACTCATAAAGATCGAACGAATAATGTTACAGCAATGGCTCGAGCTACGGCGAATACAATCTCCGTTGTCGCCCAGATGATTGGAAATGGAACAATTAACAAGCGAGGAGTATACCCTCCGGAGCAGATCGTTCCCGGTGCTTCCTATATTCAGGAAATGAAACAAAGGGGTGTAATGATTCAAACAGTACAAAACAGAAAACTTAACTCGCAGCCTGAGTCTTAGATAATTCACAGAAATGGTGCAGGTAGCATAACGCTGCATATTACCTTGTGAGTCAGCCGAGATAAATAGTTGTTAATACAAGGAGTTATTTCATGAACCAAAGCGTTACGAAGGCACTCCAGTTGCTGGAGCTATTTACAAAAGAAGAACAAAGAGAACTAACGTTACAGGATATATCTATTAAAGCTGATATTCCTAAACCGACGGCATATCGTTTGCTGACGACACTTGAAAAAGGTGGCTTTATATACAAAACAAAAGAATCTGTCCATGATAGCCGTTATGGATTAGGCTTGCGATTGCTGGAATTGGGTCAGCTTGTCTCTGAGCGGCTCGAGTTAAGAGAAGTAGCGCGGCCTATGATGGAAGAGTTGTCTAAATTAATAAATGAGGCAATACATTTAGTTATTGTTAATCAGCATAAAGCAATTTATATTGAAAAGGTGGACAGTACACGAACGCTGCGATTAAATACAAGAATAGGGAAAACCTCCCCGCTTTATATTGGGTCAGGGCCAAAAATGTTGCTTGCTCATTTACCGAAAAAGCAACAGGAAGAAGTCTTAAAAGAGGATCTGTACACATTCGCCAATAACCGAAAAGTTCATAAAAAAACGATTTTGAAAGAACTGGATCTAATACGGTCAAATGGTTATGCCTATAGTGAAGGAGAGCAAGATGCAGATACAACCGGTATTTCCTATCCGGTATTTGACTATCAGGGAGAGGTCATTGCTTCACTTGCTGTTAGCGGTTTATCCAGTTATTTTGAAGGTGAAAGATTGAGAGAAATTAAAAAGGAAACGCATAAAACAGCGAGTATGATTTCTGGAAAACTAGGTTATTTAAGCAATCATGTTCAGTAAATTTACGGATGAATTTAAACCATTGGAGTTGATACAATGAATACGGTCTTTATTGCCGGTCATGCTAGGCTTCCATCCGGAATGGCGGCGAAAAGCATTTATGAAACATTAACGATCACAGCGGAAATTGATAAAAAATACGGTGTTATCGTCTCAACAAGCTGTACGTTGGCGACAATGCACGGTAGAGAGTTTGTTGAGCATTTGCTGAAAGGTTATAGTTTACAAGATGGAATCGATAAGCCTGTGAAAGAAGTACGTAAGCATTATTTAGGTAAAGCAGGAAGTGCAATAGAATCAGCATTAAAAGATTTATATAAACAATATGAAGCGTATTATAGCGCGCAAGAATAACATTAAAAAAAACGTAAACAATTGTTTGAAATGAAAATTAGCCGCACACGTTGATAAACTTGTAACTTGCCATCTATCAATGTGTACGGCTATTTATTTTATTATTTCCAAGCCGGAAGCATTTTATCGAGTGGTTTATCCTTCCGATAACCTAACACATATTCCGCTTGCATAATTGTATGAATCTCGCGAGTTCCTTCATAAATTACCGGTGCTTTTGAATTTCGTAAAAATCGTTCAACCGGATATTCATCAGAAAACCCATACGCACCGTGAATTTGGACAGCATCATCAGCTGCTTTATTGGCAAAATCGCACGCTTGCCATTTCGCTAGCGAAGTTTCCCTCGTATTTCGTTTTCCTTCATTTTTTAATTCCCCTGCACGATATACAAGCAAACGGCTCATTTGCATGCCCGCTTCCATGTTGGCGATCATCTGTTGGACAAGTTGATGCTGACCAATTGGTTTACCGAAAGTCTCACGCTCATTACAATAATCAACGCTTGCTTCTAGACAGGCCATAATTTGACCTACCGCACCGGCAGCAACTGTAAATCTTCCGTTATCCAGTGACCCCATTGCAATTTTAAATCCTTCTCCTTCTTCACCGAGTAAGTTTTCTTTAGGGACTTTAACATTTTCAAAAAATATCTCACCTGTATTTCCTGCACGGATACCAAGTTTTCCTTTTGTAGCTTTGGATGAAAAGCCTTCCCACGTTCTTTCAACGATAAAAGCGGATATTCCTTTATGTTTTTTGGCTTTATCGGTATAGGCAAAGACTAAAAAATGGTCTGCGGTATCGCATAAAGAAATCCACGTTTTTTGTCCATTTAAAATGTAATAGTCTCCCTCTTTCACAGCAGATGATTGGAGAGCAACTACATCGGAACCTGCCCCTGGTTCAGTTAAACCAAATGCACCAATTTTTTCCCCTTTTGCCTGCGGGACAAGGTATTTTTGTTTTTGCTCTTCATTCGCCCATTGCAGAAGCGACATACTGTTTAATCCTGTGTGCACGGAAACGGCCGTACGAAATGCGGTGTCGCCGCGTTCCAGTTCTTCACAAACAATGGCAAGTGAATTGTAATCCATTCCACTTCCACCATATTCTTCCGGAATACAAACTCCCATTAAGCCAAGTTCGGCAAGTTTTTGAGTGATTGCTGGGTCAAAACTTCCTTCACGATCCCATTGAGCAATGTGGGGCATGATCTCTTTGTCAACAAAACTTCTTACAGTTTGTCTTAACATATTCTGTTCCTCTGAAAAATTAAAATTCATCAGTTCATCTCCTCGTATTTTTGTTTTTTAAAATTGGACAATATTTCTTTATTGTGTTCGCCCGGATTCGGCGGATGATGTCTAACAGTTGTTGGTGTGCGGGACAGTTTCAGTGGACTGCCGATCATTTTAATTGGCCCAGCATCAGGATGTTCATAGTCAATTAACATGTCTCTTTCTTTTAAGTGTGGATCATGAACAACTTCTTCGATATTTTGAATTGGTCCACAAGGAATATTTAACGAATTGCATTCTTCTTGCCAGTAGGCTATTGGCCGTTGTAAAAGAGCTGACTGTATGAGAGGTATCAATTCATCTCGATATTTAACCCGGTCCGGATTTGTCCGAAATCGACTATCATCAGCAAGTTCCGGTTGCTGAATTAAATGGCAGAATAAACGAAACTGCTTGTCATTTCCGATTGCAATAACAAGTTGACCGTCTTCAGTGTCAAACGTTTGGTACGGAACGATATTGGCATGCTCATTGCCGAGTGGCGTTGGTATGTTCTCAGACATTAAATAATTGCTGCCTACGTTAATTAAAGCACTGACTGCGGAATCATAAAGGGAAATATCGAGTTTTTGCCCTTTTCCTGATTTTGTTCTTTCCAGTAATGCGCCTTGAATTCCGATACATGCATACATACCGGTAAGTACATCCGTAATCGCTACACCGACTTTTTGTGGTCCGGACTGTTCATTGCCTGTAATACTCATAAGTCCACTCATTGCCTGGATAATAAAATCGTACCCTGGTAAATCTTGATAAAGACCAGTTTCGCCAAACCCGGTAATCGAACAATAAACAATTTGCGGATTTATTTCGGCCAAGGTATCGTAATCAATACCGAATTCCTTCATTTTTCCGACTTTGAAATTATTAACAACCACATCACTTTCCTTGACGAGTTCTTTAATCATTTGAATACCTTCAGGTGACTTCAAGTCAATTGTAATACTTTTCTTGTTACGGTTGGCACATAAGTAGTAGGCACTTACTCCATTTTTAAAAGGTGGTCCCCATTTGCGTGTGTCATCACTTCCACCTGGAGATTCAACTTTTATTACTTCCGCACCTAGGTCACCTAAAATCATCGTACAATAAGGTCCTGCCAATACACGTGATAGATCCAATATTTTAATATTGCTTAACGCTCCTGTGATAAGATCACCCCTTTCGTTGGCAGATAATACAAAACTCTCTCAATGTATAAATGAAACTGAGACTTGTGCCATAAATGCTTGACGATAAGCCTAGTTTTCTAACAAGGTCAGAAAGTATAAAATTTTGCTCATAACTGTCTAGCTTAAACGCCCAGCCCCTCGAGGTCTTAAGCAATAACTCTTCGTGGTATAGTCCGCCACTACGATTTCTTGCTTAAGCTATGCCTAAGGCTTACTAGGGCGCTTTTCTTAAAAATATAAAAAAGCCAATTCAAACTAACTACAGATATTTCTGTAATTAATCAGAACTGGCTTTTACTTGCTGGGACAGTACTGGCATAGAACTGTAAACAAGCTAGGCAGTTAATATATTTTTTTATTTAATTTCTGCAGAAAATAGATTCTATACTTAGTATAGCGTATTCAGAAAATATTGTAAATCATCATTTCTAAAATATTGTTATTTATTTTGCGGCTTTTTGCAATTTGGAAATCATTTTTAGTGCTTTTCCTGTTCCAATTGCGACGGATTCTAGTGGATTTGAGGCGATATGAACTGGTACGAATATTTCATCCGAAAGCCATTCTTGCATTCCATTTAACAAAGCTCCGCCCCCGGTAAGAACAATACCATGATCGACAATATCTCCGCTAAGTTCCGGTGGGCAGTCCTCCAATGTCGCCCGAATGGCCTCTAAAATTTGTTCTAACGATTCCTTTAATGCGCCATACACCTCTAAAGAAGTAATTACTACTGTTTTAGGTAGGCCGGTAACTAAGTCACGTCCACGTACTTCCATCGTTTGTTCCGTATGATTCGGATGAGCGTATCCAATTTCCATTAACACATTTTCTGCTGTTCGTTCACCAATGAACACGTTATGTTTTTTTCGTATATATTGGATAATTTCATTATTCATCTTATCGCCGCCGTTTCGGACAGAGCGACAAGAAACTACACCGCCAAAGGAAATGATTCCTATTTCTGATGTGCCACCTCCAATATCGACGATAACATTCGCCATCGGTTCATCAACAGGCAAGTCGGAACCGATTGCTGCTGCGACTGGTTCTTCGATAAGATGCACTACTTTAGCACCATAGCTTGAAATAGCATCATGGATTGCGCGTCGTTCTACAGTTGTACTTCCGGATGGTGTACATACAACGACGGTAGGTTTTCTCATCGATAAGCCAACTATTTTACTTACTTTCTTTAAGACTACTTTTAACATTTGTGCAGTAATATCGTAGTCTGCGATTACACCATCTTTTAGAGGGCGTATCGGAATAATGTCTTTTGGTGTTTTTCCAACCATTTCCTTTGCCTCTAATCCGACTGCGATTACTTCTTTTGTGTTCATATTCATTGCTACTACAGATGGTTCATTGTAGACTATGCCTTTTTGTTTTGTATAAACGAGAACGTTTGCCGTTCCGAGATCAATGCCTATTTCCGCATGAGATAACATGTGATTCCCTCCAGTTATGTATAAGCCGATAGTATTTATCTGTTTTACAGGTATACCGAATATGGAAAAATAGCAAGTCCAAGTCCGTACAATAACAGTATTTCTTATTTACCCTTTTCTTTTTGGGGGTAAACGAAGAACTTATCACTTATTTCGGTTGTTTGAAACTACTATCTATTAACAAGTTAGTTTAGGTAGTATTCAGAAATCAAGTAACAAATTCGTTACAAATAAAGGCGAGTTTGTAACATATCCACGCTTTCAAACAATTGTCAACCGTATTATTCTGGTAGTTTTATACATTAAGTTAATATTTATCCACCGTGTCCATTATCAGGGTAGCGGAAAACTATTAATATATAACGGTTTTTTAATGGTGCTACTATTTATAAAGTCTATTTAGTCAATATGGAAGATATCTCCTTAAATATTACAAAAAACGTATGCTATGATTACTTTGCAAAACAAAAACAAAGGAGCGTGTTTCAAACATGTTTAAGAAAATTGGTATTGTAACAGCATTATCAACAGCTTTATTGTTCGGTGGAGCTTTTCAACAATCTGTAGATGCTTCTGCAAATTCAAATGCAGATCAGTCACAGAATCCTATATACAGCAAAAAAGTCTATTATTCTATTAATGGAAATTGGCAAGAAGGTTCTTGGGATAAATTATTTAATAAGTACTTTAGTAATTGGAAATGGAATCAGGGGAATGCTGATTCAACAGAGAAGCAGCAAGAACCACAACAGCCAAAACCGGAACAACCGAAGCAAGAGAAACCGGCACCTCAACCGAAACCAGAACAGACGAAACCTGAGGCACCTGCACCTCAACAAAAGCCAGAGCAGCCTCAACAAGAGCAAACGAATAATCACGAGCAAGGTCAGTTAAGTCAATTTGAACGTGAAGTAGTTGAACTTACAAATAATGAAAGAACACAACAAGGATTGGCTCCATTAAAAATTGACGCGGAATTAAGCAGAGTGGCACGTGAGAAATCTCGCGATATGTCAGTAAATGGCTACTTTGCTCATAATAGCCCGACATATGGTTCACCTTTTGATATGATGAAGAGCTACGGTATCAGCTATCGGACAGCTGGTGAAAACATCGCTAAAGGGCAGCGTACTCCACAAGAAGTTGTCAATGGATGGATGAACAGCTCCGGACACCGTGCAAACATCCTAAATGGAGACTTCACACACATTGGTGTTGGTTATGTGAAGCAAGGTAATCATTGGACACAACAATTTATTGGGAAATAACATTCATGAGCATTAACTAAAAATATAAAATAAAGGGTGCACTAATTCGTAATTGGATTAGTGCACCCTTTATTTAGATAAAACGTTACAATCAGCTACTCCACAGGACTTGTTTTTAATCGAGAGGTAAGAAAGAATAAATTTTTGCGCATAGCTGTCTAGCTTCGACGTACAAATTTTTTCGGTGGGGCAAGCATTTAAGCGCAGTGCCAGGATGTTGCGCTTTTAGCCTGCGAGGGCGCTTGCGCTCTACTTAAGATAAGTCGAGAGATAATTGACAGTTGAATTTTTTATACATACTATCTTAAACCATTCTTCATTTTAAATTCGGAAAAGAATTGGTATAATTAGTACTTGAGTACGTTTTCGTGTACGCTTTTGTAGTATGTAATTGGAGAACAGCAAGAATAAAGGAGGAAACATCATATGAATGGGAAAAGATGGTTAGCACTGTTGCTAGCCGCTGCATTGTTATTTATTTCGATCGGCTTTCGATTTGCGACAAGTGTAGCTTCGGATAAATTTGAGAATTTGTTTGCTACTCAAGAAAGTCTCTTTAAGGAAAATGTTCTTGAGGAAGGCATAGGTGATAAAATTGTTGTATTGAATGTGAATGGAGTCATCCAGGATCTTGGACAAAACCCATTTATGAGTACACTTACATATAATCATCAACAATTTTTGCAAATGGTTGAAGAAGCCGGAACAGATCCTTCAGTAGACGGTATTATTTTACAAATAAACTCTCCCGGTGGCGGCGTTGTTGAAAGCGACGAAGTCCATGAGAAAATCGCTGAAATTCAAGAAGAATATGAAAAACCTATTTACGTTTCCATGGGTAACACGGCGGCTTCTGGTGGCTATTACATTGCTGCTCCCGCAGATAAAATTGTCGCCCATCCTGCAACATTGACCGGTTCAATCGGTGTGATTATGGAAAGTATTAACTTTGCGGAGCTAGCAGATAAATACGGTGTAAATTTTAATACAATTAAAAGTGGAGAATTTAAGGATATCATGTCTTCTTCCCGGGAAATGACAAAAGAAGAAAGAAAAATACTGCAGACGATGGTTGATGATATTTATGCTGATTTTGTCGACGTAATCGTTGATGGGAGAGACATGTCGGAAGAAAAAGTTAGAAAGCTTGGAGATGGTCGGGTCTATACAGGGAAACAGGCAGTTGAAAATGGTCTTGTCGATGAACTTGGTACACTCGATGATACGATTGATATGATGGTTGCGGATAATGACTTTAAAAATACTAAAGTCATCGAATATGATGCAGAACCTGCTTTTTTAAACATGCTAGGCGTTTCCATGAAAAATATTTTAAAATCGGATGCAGAATTATCAGGGATTATAACATTGTTAAGGGAATCAGAAAGTCCACGTGCAATGTATTTATATTCAAGGTAGGGGGTGTTTGCTATGGATCAAATGAACAACAATCATGAAAATGAAATAACAGATTCATCCATTAAAGAAGCACATTCCCTTCAAGATGACGATTATCGTTATGCCGGTTTTTGGATGAGGTTCTGGGCTTATATAACGGATCTAATTATTTTGTTCAGCGTAAATGGTATCCTGCTCAGTCCACTTAAATTTATTAATGAAGGAATAAGTGTAGGCATTGGATTTTGGACATTAAATGGTATCTTGGCCGGCATTGTTTTTTATGCTTACTTCTTGTTAATGACAAAGTTCTTGGGGCAAACACTTGGGAAAATGATTTTTGGTTTGCGTGTTATTAATGGGAATGCTGGGCCGTTAACATGGACGGATTTGTTCTTTAGGGAAATTATTGGGCGTTTTATACATCGGGTAATAGCCATTACCTTTATTTTATATATTGTCGTCGCATTTACACCTGAAAAACAAGGAATCCATGATATGTTTGCCAACACAAGAGTTGTCCATATTAATTAAAGGGACTCTTATTGTATATCTTTTTTAAAAGGTCAGAAAGTATAAAAATTTTGCGCATAGCTTTCTAGCTTAAGCGCCCAGCCCCTCGAGGTCTTAAGCAATAACTCTTCGTGGCAAAACCGCCACTACGATTTCTTGCTTAAGCTTGTCGGGGCTTACCAGGGCGCTTGCGCTTTTCTTACCAAGGAGGGAAGTCTAATGTGCGGTCGCTACACATTGCTAGCTGATGAACTGGAAATTAGGGAAGCATTTCATATTAATCATCCACTGGAAAAATATGAACCAAGTTATAATATAGCTCCCGGACAAAACGTGCTTGCAGTCATCCATAATGGAAAGGAAAAGCGAGCCGGATATTTACGGTGGGGGCTTGTACCCTCATGGGCAAAAGATAAAAAGATCGGTTATAAAATGATTAATGCAAGAAGTGAAACAGCACACAAAAAGCCAAGCTTTAAACAATTAATGTCCCGAAAAAGGTGCTTGATTCTTGCAGACAGTTTTTATGAATGGGAGAAAACTGATCAAGCTAAACAGCCGAAACGCATTCAGCTAGAGGATCGTCGGTTATTTGCTTTTGCTGGGCTTTGGGATAAGTGGGTAGAGGACGATAACATATTATTTACGTGTACAATGCTAACAATGCCTGCCAATGATTTTATGAAACCGATCCATCACCGGATGCCCATTATTTTACCGGAAGATAAAGAAGAAGATTGGATTAAGCCGGAAAAGTGGCAGCCTGAAGCGGCCTATCAGTTTTTACAATCGGTAGATTCGGAAGCTTTAACTGCCTATTCGGTCAGCAATTATGTAAATGCTGCAAAAAACAATGATGAAAAGTGTATTGAATCCATTGTGTAAAGGTTCGTTAAAAAATCTATTTTTTGAAACAATCGGATACTGAGAAAGGAAAGGGTGATTAATTAATGATAAGCGTATTATTCGTTTGTCTTGGAAATATTTGTAGATCGCCAATGGCAGAAGCAATATTTCGTCATAACGTAATAGAAGCACAATTACAGGATAAAATAAAAGTGGATTCTGCAGGTACTGGGGACTGGCACGCTGGAAATCCTCCGCATCACGGCACGAGAGAAGTGTTGGAACGAGAAAACATTTCTTATGATGGGATGAAAGCAAGGCAAGTACATAAAGACGATTGGAATGCTTTTGATTATATTATTGCAATGGATGAACAGAATATCGATAACTTAAAAACGTTTTTTGATATAAAGGAAGGCCCTGTTGTAAAAAAACTTATGGAATTTGTAGAAGATCCGGAAGAAATCAATGTGCCTGATCCATACTTTACCGGTGATTTTGATTATACACATAAACTTGTTTCAAAAGGTTGCAGCAATTTATTGGATTATATTCGAAAGAACAACAGCATATAATTAAAGGAGAGATCGTTGATGGGAAAACGCAATTTATGTACCGGGTTATTAATTGGCGCAGTAGTGGGAGGGCTCGTTTCATTACTGAACAAAGATACAAGAAACTATACAAAAAATAAATGGGATTCGACTAAAACAACTGCGTCTTATTATTTTAGTAATCCAACAGAAGCTGTCCGCAATGTTAAACAAAGTGTTGATCAACTGAATAGTGCAGTGTCACAGGAAGCACAAAATGCGATCAACGCATTAGAACAGGTTGAAAATACGTTAGCGAAAGTATGGAAAAAGTAAACGTTAGGAAGGGGTAATGGATGAGCAGAATATATGAATTTGTTAAACAATTGTACGAGCAAATAGTCAGAGTGGACGTTTTTGGATTGTCTGCACAGCTTGCTTATTTTTTTCTGCTCTCCCTGTTCCCTTTTTTGTTATTTTTAATTACGTTGCTCGGGTATTTACCAATCGATGAACATGCGGTCATTGATTTTTTGGAGACGTATGCTCCCGCTGAAGCGATGACATTAATTGAAGCAAATATAACTCAGCTTGTTTACACACAAAATGGCAGTTTGCTTTCAGTTAGTATTATAGGAACATTATGGTCTGCTTCCAATGGCGTTAATGCCATTACGAAAGCGTTTAACCAAGCATATCAAGTAGAAGAAGATCGTTCCTTTCTTGTTGCCCGCTTAATCGCCATCGCTTTGACTATTGCCATGATCGCTATCATTGGAATGGCGTTATTATTACCAGTTTTTGGGAAAACGATTGGTGTATATCTTTTTTCATTTATTCATTTG
The DNA here is from genome assembly GCF_051846915.1 of Virgibacillus sp. W0181. Lineage (NCBI taxonomy): Bacteria > Bacillati > Bacillota > Bacilli > Caryophanales > Bacillaceae > Virgibacillus > Virgibacillus sp. W0181. Next base: position 42,440 of record NZ_JBPYCR010000001.1, on the reverse strand, counting down.
TCAGATAGTTTTTTACAAATCTGGAATACATTGCGATGGGTTGTATCCTCGATAGTGTTTTTTATCGTATTATTAGCATTATATAAGCTGGCTCCAAACAAGAAGATCTACTTTAAAAATGTTGTTTGGGGAGCTCTTTTTGCAACAATCAGCTGGCAATTGGTTTCGTTGGCTTTTTCTTACTACGTAAACACGCTCGGGAATTATTCGGCGACCTATGGCAGTTTAGGAACGGTCATTATTTTAATGATCTGGTTTTATATATCCGGTTTAATTATAATTGCCGGTGGTATAATAAATGCCATAATACGCAATGAGTATTAATTTCAATGCAGCTGCCGTTACGCTAGGTGCATGCATGTGGGTTATTTAAGCAACCGTAGACCGTTTAGGATAACTAAAATGGTGCTTCCTTCATGTCCAATGACTCCAAGTGGTAAATCAATGACCTGGAAAAAGTTTGAGAAAATAAGGGTAACAATGATGGCCAATGAAAAAAACACATTTTGTTTCACGATGCGATTCATTTTGCTGGATCGATCGATGGCACTAGTGATTTTTGATAAATTGTTTTTCATTAATACAATATCTGCTGTTTCAAGTGCAACATCCGTCCCTTCGCCCATCGAAACACCTACATTGGCTGTTGCCAGCGCCGGAGCATCATTGATGCCGTCACCGACCATGGCAACTTGGCCGTATGCTTCCTTTAAAAGCTTCAAATGGTTCACCTTTTCTTCCGGTAAACACTCAGCAATATAATCATCGACACCAACCTCTTCGGCAACAGCTCTAGCTGTAATTTCATTATCTCCTGTGAGCATAACGGTATGGATGCCACGTTTTTTTAATTGGTTTATCGTTTGTTTGGCTTCTTTTCGAACGGTATCCTTTAATGCCAAAAGCGCTACAATTTTATTCTCGTGTTTGACAAATACAATTGTTTTTCCCTCGTTAGCCAATTTGGCTGCAATTCCTTGCTGGAACCCAAAAGCCGCTTCTTCTCCAACAAAATCTGCTTTGCCAATTTGCCACTTTTCTTCACTAACGATTGCTTCTACACCATTTCCTCCGATTGTTTGCATGTTTTCTACTACGACATTCTTTAAGCTATTCCCTTTTCTATCCAGGCTGAAAGTAGTAATAGCCCGGGCAAGTGGGTGAGTGGATTCTTTTTCGATTGCTCCAACAATTGATATTAAGTTATTGACATCATAAGCTGGATCAACATGGATGTCTGTGACAACAGGAGCCCCATTTGTTAGGGTTCCGGTTTTATCGAAGGCAAATACTTTCATGTTAATAAAGTTTTCAACATGTACACCACCCTTAAAAAGCACGCCGTTTTTTGCACTGTTAGATATAGCTGATAATGTTGCAGGCATAATGGAGGCAACAAGAGCACATGGCGAAGCAACAACGAGCAACACCATTGCCCGGTATATGCTTTCCGTTAAAGTCCAATCAAAAAGTAGATATGGTAAAAACATCATCACAATAACAGCGGTAATAACGATATTTACGTATGTTCCCTCAAAGCGTTCAATGAATAATTGCGTTTTCGACTTTTCTTCTTGCGCCTCCTGAACCATTTGAATAATCTTTTGAAAAAGGGTTTCATCGGTCTGTTTCGTAATTTTTACTGAAATCGATCCATTCATTGCAACGGTTCCTGCGAATACTTCATGGTCCAATTCTTTATTGACTGGAACGGATTCCCCCGTGATGGCACTTTCGTCAACAGCAGTTGTGCCTTTTATAATGATTCCATCAGCGGGAATACGCTCACTGGCGCGAACAAATATATTATCACCAACAACAAGGTCTGAAACGGGAACGATTTGTTCCACGCCATTTTTGATCCGTAGTGCTTCTTCCGGCTGAAGCTTCATAAGCGAAGAAATTTCTTTATTGCTTTTATTCAATGTGTATGTTTCCAGTGCCCCTGCAAGAGCAAAAATAAATATTAATATTGCCCCTTCTGTCCAAAAGCCAATTGCTGCAGAACCTATCGCTGCAAATATCATTAATAGTTCAACATTTAATTCTTTATTTTCAATCGTTTCCGTAATGCCTTCTTTCGCTTTGGCAAAACCTCCTATCACAAAAGCAATAATATGCATGGCTACAAATAAGGAGTGGGCGATATTGTTTTCAAATAACCATGCAGATAGGATAATTGCTCCACTTAATAATGCTGCAATTAGTTCTCCATGTATCAATAAGTTATTATTTAGATTCGTTAATTTAAAGCCTTTTTGTTGATTTTCGTTGAGCACTTCGGTTTTTGTACTCATTGTTCTCCTCCTTAACCGATAACAATAATCACTTTCAACTAATTATAATAGTTATTAATTAGTAACTATTATAATATCATTACTTAATGAAAAGTCAAGGTAGTATCAAAGGCTTGGCATTTAGTGAAACAGTGATATTTAGATGAAAAACAGTTCATAATTGTGTTGATATAATAGTAATTTACTGTTACAATCACTATTGTGTTTTGTATATAACAAGGAGGAGAACAAGTTGAAAAAAAGTTTTATCACAATTTTATTATTACTTATTTTTGTTTTGGTAAGTGCTTGTGGGGAGCAAAATACATCAGAAGGAAATGGATCTAATACTGAGGAAAAAAACGAAAATACAGAAGAAGCAACGACTAAAGGAGAAGAGTGGGAACGAGTTCAAGATGCAGGAGAACTTGTAGTTGGTACATCCGGGACATTGATTGCTGCTTCCTATTATGATGGGGAAGAAGAGAATACAGATGCATTAACAGGTTATGATGTGGAAGTAATGCGAGAAATAGCGAATAGGCTTGGTGTGGACGTGTCTTTTGAAATAATGGGCATTGATGGCATGCTACCGGCGATAAAAAGTGGAAGAATTGATGTAGCGGCAAACGATATTGAAATAACTCCTAAACGTGAGGAGGAATTTGACTTTAGTGAACCGTATAAGTATTCATATTCTACAATGGTCGTTCGAGAGAAAGATAATTCTGGAATTAATTCGTTGGAAGACTTAGCAGGTAAGAAGGCCGGAGGAGGAGCAACAACAATTTATAGTCAAATTGCGGAGCATTATGGAGCAGAAGTAGTTACGTATGGAAACGCCGGAAATGAAGCTTATTTGCGCGATGTCGATAATGGCAGAACAGATGTCGTTATTAATGATTATTATTTATCCAAGTTTGGAGTCGGTGCGTTTCCTGATTTCGATATAACGTTACATCCGGAATTGAAGTTTAATCCAACAGAAACAGCTGTCATAATGCCTAAAGGTGCAGATGGATTGAGTGAGCGGATCAATGACGCTTTGGAAGCGATGCGGGAAGACGGCACATTAACAGAACTCGCGGAGAAATTTTATAAGGAAGACGCTTCACAGAAACAGGAAGGAGATATTGTGGAAATAGAAGGTCTTGACCTGTAAAGGAGACAGCCAATGGATTTTCATGGATTTAATTTTGGTGGTTTATTTGATGTGGAACTTGCGTTAAGGAGCTTGCCATTCGTACTTGGTGGGCTTCCAATGACATTAATTGTATCTTTTTCGGGGATGTTGCTAGGACTCGTGCTCGGACTTTTTTTGGCTTTAGCACGCGGTTCGTCAACGCTTGCTTTACGCATTCCGGCACGTATGTATATTTCGTTTATGCGTGGTACGCCGATGCTAGTATTTCTTTTTATCCTCTATTTTGGTTTACCGATTGTGGGAATTGAATTTTCCGCATTAGTTGCTGCTTCCCTTGGGTTTGGCTTAAATAGTGCAGCATACATCGCAGAAATCAACCGTTCGGCATTGAATAGTGTGGATAAAGGCCAATGGGAATCGGCAAAAGCGCTCAATTTAAGTTATTGGCTGACGATGCGTAAAGTTATCTTGCCTCAAGCAACAAGAATTGCTGTACCTCCATTAACAAATGTGTTTATGGATATCATAAAAGCTACTTCACTAGCTGCGGTAATAACCGTTCCAGAGCTTTTTCAAAAGGCACAAATTGTCGCCGGTCGTGAATTTGATTCAATGACATTATATATTTTAGTAGCACTTATTTATTGGCCGGTCTGTACGATAATTTCCTTTTTACAGGATTGGCTGGAAGCACGATATAGCAGGTTTTTATCGTCTAGTTGATAGTGGTGTGTTGGTATATTGTAGAAGGCAAAGTTAGAAGTATTCGCTAGATAACGGTAGCGATAAATCTCTTAAGGTGTCCCTGCCTTAAGAGATTTAAATTTACGACGCATTAACGGGCTGTAATACCCCCACCTCTATGCGTGCAAAAAATTTAAACGTGAAGGTGGGGGATAAAGGAATACAGACTAAAACCGTCACATCCTGTGACAACGTCTGTATGACCCGCCTCCTGCGGGCCTAAATCCCTGATTCTGTTCGGGCCTACAGGATGTAGGTCACAAAGGCGTTGCGATAGGACGTCGCGAATTTAGCCTTTGTTCTTCTTATCAGCGGGGGAGGAAAGGAAACCCCCACTGAATGAAGTTTCACTTTACCTACTTGGATCCTTTTTAAAATAAATAGCAATTCCGATGAGTACCATCATTGTAACGATAACGTAAAATAAGGAAATCCCCGGGAAAATTTGAATAAACAATCCACCAAAAAATGGACCGGTCATACTTCCTAAGCTAAATGCGATGCCCATCATGAGATTTCCTGCCGGTAAGAGCGCCTTAGGCAAAACGTCCACCATATATGTAATTCCTAATGAATAAAGTGAGCCGACAAACATACCTGCTAATACAAATAGTATAATTAATGCATAGGAAAAATGTTCCAAGATGGCTGCAAATGTAAAAAATATTGTACCGAGCGTTAGTGAAAGCAAAAGAATATTACGACGACCAAATCGATCACTGAGACTTCCAAGAGGAAGCTGAAATATAATGCTGCCAATTGCAAAACACGGAATAATAAGTGCAAGTAAATCTACATCATGGCCAATCCGCAAACCATAAACAGGGAAAACACCGTGTAACGTTGCTTCTAAAAATCCGTAGCCAAAAGGAGGAAGCAAAGCAACCCAAGCAATTTTTGCCGTTTGAATAAACCGTCCGATTACACTTGCGCGATTAAGTGTATCTGTTTGTTCCGGCCAATGATTGTTTATAAAAAACATAGTAGACCAAACAATCATACTAATAATGGCTGACACAATAAAAGGCATAGCTGTGTTAATGGCAAGTAACTTTGTCATTAATGGACCAACAGCGAATCCCAGTCCGAACGCCAATCCGTAGATAGCTATACTTTTACCTCGTGTTTTTTCTTCGACAGTTGACGTTATCCACGTCTGTGTTCCAAAATGCAGCATTTGATCACCTATACCAATGATCATCCGCAATATAAACCAAAACCAAAGCGAATGCCATAATGGAAATAAAAATAAAGAAATAAATACAAGCATTCCACCCACGACTATAATTGGTTTAAACCCAAGTCTATGCATTAACTTTTCCATAAATGGTGAAGCAAGCAAGATACCGATATATAAGCCGGTTGCATGTATACCATTAACAGAGGAACTAACACCGGATTGCTCCAATATGATGGCTATTAAAGGGAGGAGCATTCCTTGAGAGAACCCGGAAATAGTTACTAGACTAATTAAGATCCAATAGCGCATTTTGTCGGAAACCATTCTTCACATTCCTCGTTCCCTTTAAGACTTTACTCTTATGCCAATTTAATTGTTTTTATTTGTTAAAGCAACAATTTGCTTTTGAAAAAAGCGTGTATGTGAGTATTAGAATACATTAAATCACCTTGTGGATAGTAACAATAAATGATAGTCTATTTTTCAAAGGCTCTAGAAGGAATTTTAGAAATTATTTATGTTTAAACATGTGCCTGAGTCTAATAAATTTTACACATCTTAACGTTGCAAACTGAAAGGAAGGGTTTAATGACAAATTTTAGACCAGTGGATCCATCTTTAAATCCACGTTTTGCAGGAATTCGAACGTTTATGCGTCTTCCTTATAACAAATCCATGGAAAATGTTGATGTTGCAATTCTAGGTGTCCCATTTGATAATGCTGCATCGTACAGACCAGGAGCAAGATATGGACCTGAAGCGATACGAAGTGCATCGCCACTCGTTCGAACATATTCTTATCAACACCAAATTCATCTTTTTGAATATGTATCTGGGATTGATTATGGAGATGTACCCGTTATTCCCGGTGATATCCATGAAACATATAATCGAATAGAAAGAACATTGACGCCACTATTTGAAGCGGGTATTACCCCGATTGTGATGGGCGGAGATCATTCCATTACCCTGGGTGAGCTTCGAGCTGCAAATAAAATACATGGTAAGCTAGCTTTATTGCAATTTGATTCCCATGCGGATGTCGGTGATGTGCATTTAGGGCAAAAATACACTCATGGGACACCTTTTCGACGGGCGGTTGAAGAGGGATTAATTGACCCGGATTATTCCATTCAAATCGGAATGCGTGGTTCACTTGACGGACCGGAAGAAATTGAGGAAGCTAAAGAGCTTGGCTTTCAAGTTATTACAGCTGATGAGTTGTTTTCAATGGAATTGAATGATTTAATTTCAACTATTAAAAATCGAGTAAAGGATACGCCTGTGTTCATGACATTTGATATTGATTTTATTGATCCAGCATTTGCACCGGGAACAGGTACTCCTGAAGTTGGCGGTGTGTTGTCGCGTGAAGCACTGCAAATGATGAGGGGGCTTACAGATATTCATTTTGTCGGATTTGATTTAGTTGAAGTATTACCACTGTATGATAAAGGGGAGATTACAACATCTTTAGCGGCTAATCTCATGTTTGAAATGATCGCGTTAATCGCTGTACATAAGAGAAAAAATGTATAAATTTCATCTGTCTGAAAAAACTAATTAGAAATCGTGGCTTTTCGCCAAGTCTGATGGCGGAAACCTTAGATGCGCTTATACAGTAGGAAAGTATTACTCTTTTCCATCTGTAAAAAAGGAGGACTTTGGACAGATGAATAAACGATTGATTTCCCTTACAATCCTTGTAATAGCTTTTGTTTTCATATTTCCGAATAGCGGCTTTAGTGCGGATAAAAAGAAGGAGAAAAATGAATATGAAATCCCTAGTCATGTTTTAACGATTTCAAAGGAAAATACTTTTCCAAATTCAACAGAGGATCAGGAAGTGGTTGAACCGAGTGAACTAACGAAAAGTTTAATGGATGAAATTGATATACCAATCAAAAATCCGGATTTAATAAAAATGCTTAATGAAACAACATTAAAGCCTTCTCCATTAGCGATCGGGTATCGCGGTATGATTTATCTTGGAAGGTGGCCGATAAATTATAAGTCAACGGAGACGACGATTAATTGGGAATATCAGCAAATAAATAAAAATGAAGCAAACAACATGGGTGGAGATCAAGCAGAGGAAATATACTATAACCAACAAAGTAAAAAAGAAATAAAAGGGGCTTTGACAAATAAAATAATGACTCCGGAAGATATAAAAAAGATGATGTTATTGACCGCTAAGGAAAAAACTGGTTTACCAATTTCTTTTCATACTGTAGTTGGCGAAAATACGAAGAAGGACAACACGTACAATGTCCCACCGAAGAAATATGGAGCTTTGCAGGCTTATGCCCCAGCAGTAAATGAAAAAGGTCAGGTTACATTCGGCGAAGTATTCCTGGAGCTAAAAGGCTCAAATAAATCAATTGTTGTAAAAAACGTAACGAAGCAGGGAATCGGCGCGTGGATTCCTATTCAGGACCATGTATCCTTTTCCTTCCAATTAAAATAAACTATTTAAAAACTCTGTGCATAACAGGGTTTTTTTGTATGCAAAAACAACTTCTCATTCGATGAAAGGTTGATTTTTGTACCATTTTACTTTATCTTAGTAGAGTACTAATAAAATAAAAAAGTGATAAAAGGGGAAGCGAATATGGAATGGGTTGTCGTTGTATCAGTTTTAGTTATGACCATACTTAGTTTACTACGTGTAAACGTAATGCTTGCAATTATAGCAGCTGCAATTGTTGCCGGATTGATGGCAGGCTTGTCTGTTGTTGAATCGATTGAAATGCTCGTCGGAGGTATGGGTGGACAAGCGAATACGGCACTAAGTTATATTTTACTCGGGGTGTTTGCGATTGCGATAAGTTACTCAGGTATTACGACCATTCTTGTAAATTATTTAATCCGTGTATTAACGGGAAAAAAGACAATGATGGTACTTGCAATAGCCGGTGTCGCGTCGTTATCACAAAATTTAGTTCCGGTTCATATTGCTTTTATTCCGATTCTCATACCACCATTACTTAAATTATTTGATAATATGCGATTGGATCGTCGTGCAGTGGCTACGGCATTAACGTTTGGTCTAAAAGCTCCTTATATTATGATTCCTGCTGGATTTGGACTTATTTTTCACGGTATTATTTTCTCAAGTATGGAAGAAAATGGGGTTGCTGTCACGATGAATGAAGTAGCTATGGCTATGCTCATTCCAGGTGCAAGTATGGTTATCGGGTTGTTGTTCGCTGTATTTATTTCCTATCGTAAAGACCGGGTACCATTGGCAAATGGAGAGGAAGAAAAGGCTGCTTCCATAGAACAAAGAGAAGTCACGTTTAATCGTAAACATTTACTCACAATTGTGGCTATCATTGGGGCATTGGTTGTACAGCTTGTTACTGAAAATTTAATTGCCGGAGCGTTAACCGGTATTATATTAATGTTTGGCTTCTTTGTCGTTCCATTTAGAAAGGGCGAAAATGCTGTTTCTGAAGGTATTGGAATGATGGGGTTAATTGCCTTTGTTATGCTTGTCGCATCAGGTTACGGTAATGTTTTGAAAGAGACAGGTGCAGTTGATGCATTGATAGAATCATCTTCCGGATTTCTCGATAATAATGGTAAAGCTGTAATTGCACTTATTTTATTACTTGTCGGACTAGTGGTCACAATCGGAATTGGTTCTTCTTTTGGAACGATCCCGATAATCGCCGCTTTGTATGTGCCAATTTGCTTGGCAGCCGGTTTTTCACCACTTGCAACAGCAACATTGATTGGGACGGCGGGAGCACTTGGTGACGCAGGTTCACCTGCATCGGATTCGACACTTGGACCAACTTCGGGTTTGAATGCCGATGGAAGACATAATCACATTTGGGATACATGTGTACCAACATTTTTGCATTACAATATCCCATTAGTTTTATTCGGCTGGATTGCATCCATCATTCTATAAATGTAAACCCTCTTCATGTCAACAGTTGCATGAAGGGGGATTTTTTAACCTTAACTGTTATTTTAATGAAAAAATATTTTTGGCTTTGGTATATGTTTATGTTTTGAATGTTTATTTGAATGGCCGGTATTTGAGATAGTTTCTTCATCAAAGTCAAAAGGTATTGCTTGCTTATACGGCGGTGGCTGTAAATTAGCATGTTTACTACTACGATAATAAACATCTACTTGAGTGCCATCCCCAGTTTCTTCTTTCCTTAATTGATTTATAATGATTGTTCCGATTTGTCTCCCGAGACTTAATCCTTCCTCATTATCTACAGGAAAATGTACGCTAGCATATAATCGAGACTGCGCATTCTCTTCTGCTAGAGCTTTAAGTCGCCTTGCCTCAGCCGGAAAAAAGTAACTTAAAATGGTTTGTGTACAACCTGAAACTGCTGCGTGACCTGAAATATAGGTTGGGAATCGTGGAGTATATATAATTGGCTGCAAAGAGGGATCGTATTGAATAGGTCGTGCGACATTCCATAGAAATTTATAATACCAAACGATTACAAAGGTATCATTAATTCCTGCCTGTACCGACGCTAAAACTCTTGCAGCTCGTGTAGGCGTGAGATTATACGTGTCTATTAAACGGTCAATAATTGGTGTCCATTGCTTTGTAGCAGCACCAGTTCCCCAGTAGGTAGCAATTTTAATTTGATCAGGTGTTATATTTTTTAATGTACGCTGAACAGTGCGTAATTGTCGATGCCAATCAATTGTATCTGGATGTCGGATGGTAAAACGAACATTTTCCCCATCTGGGCCGAGGTATTTATTGTTTTCAAACGTAAAATAATGCATTGGCCAAGAACTAGCTGTTTGATCAACTGGATTGTTAGGAGGGTGTTTTTCACCTCCATATGGTACATCCGACCATTTTAAAAATGAACTCATTATTATTCCACCCATCATAAAAATTAGTTTATATCTTAATGTATGCTATTATCTGATTTTTGTATAAGCCAAGCGTCTAAGATTTTTTGATTATCTGGTCCAGCTTGAATCATAATCAAACATGAATATTTCCAGAGCGAATGGAAAAAGTAAGAAAAAACTAGGTGGGTCGTTATGCAAAAAACAATTAAATTTACTGTAATGATTATGCTTACTCTTATCGTGATTTTTGTAAAGGTTGGAGATGTAAAGGCAGAAGGATATGGTTGGGGATATAAAAAAAATCAAGATCACGAAATTCCTGAAATCGGGAAGTATGAAGGAATTCTCGACACATACGGGGCATATTTTGCGGATAAATCTGGTGAAAAAAATATATATTTGACTTTTGATAATGGATACGAGCAAGGGCACACAGAAGCAATTTTAGATGTCTTAAAAAAAGAAGAAGTACCGGCGACATTTTTTGTAACCGGGCATTATGTAAGTGAAGAGCCGCAGTTAGTAAATCGGATGGTTGATGAAGGACATATTATAGGCAATCACTCCTATCATCACCCCGACTTTACAATTATGACAAAGCAGTCGATCCAAAAAGAACTGGAAACATTGAAGGAAGCTGTAGCTAATGTTTCCGAGCAAAAAGAGATAAAATATGTACGGCCACCTAGGGGAATGTTTAATGAACAGACATTAAAATGGTCTAACGAACTTGGTTATATCCATATCTTCTGGTCGCTTGCTTTTAAAGATTGGGAAACGGATAAACAAAAAGGATGGAAGTATGCATATGATCAATTGATGGAGCAAATACATCCAGGAGCGATTGTGCTGCTGCATACCGTTTCATCGGATAATGCGGAGGCACTTGAACGAATCATTGTGGAATTGCGCAAACAAGGTTATGAATTTAAAAGCTTGGATAATCTTGTAATACGAGATAAAATGGATCAAATGATTCACGGTTTTTAAATCGTGAAAACTACTGCCGGAATTTAAGCAGATGATTGCAAACTATAATGATAAAACGCAATTTGAACATTTGTGTTAAAATACACAATAAGGGGGAATACGAAGATGACAAAGAAAAATAGAGAAAAATTATCAATAGAGCAACAAGAAGAATTAATCAGTGTATTGAAAGATCGCTTCGAGCAAAACATGAACCGACATAAAGGGATCAAATGGGATAAGGTCCAAGAGAAATTAGAAGGGAATCCTGAGAAGCTTTGGTCGCTCCATGCAATGGAAGTAACCGGCGGGGAGCCGGATATTGTAAGTTATGATAAAAAGAAGGACGAATATACTTTTTATGATTTTGCTGTTGAGAGTCCCAAAGGTCGAAGAAGTGTCTGTTATGACCGTGAAGGGCTGGAGTCAAGAAAAAAACATAAACCCGAAAATAACGCTATTGACATGGCGACTGCTATGGGCATTGAGATGTTAACGGAAGATCAATATCGCTCGTTGCAAAAAATTGAAAAAGTCGATATGAAAACGTCGAGTTGGGTGCAAACCCCCTCTGATATTAGAAACCTCGGTGGTGCTCTTTTTTGTGATCGCCGTTACGGATACGTTTTTGTTTATCACAATGGTGCATCATCCTACTATGGTGCCAGAGGATTCCGAGGTTTGTTGAGGGTGTAAATTTCGCACGAATCATATGTTATCAATGAATTGTTACTTCAAACTCTTCAAACCTTTTTTCTTCAATTGGCGGAGTAGGATTTGTTGTACAAATGGATTCCCATTCATAAGCTGCCCCTTCGCGCATTGTAATAATGCGATCAGCAAGTGCGCGCGAGTCTTCCCGATCATGCGTAACAAACAGGGAAGTAATACCGGTTGATTTGATAATTTCTTTTAATTCATTCCGGATCTTTATTTGCAAGTCAGCATCCAAGTTGCTGAACGGTTCATCAAGTAATAGTAATTTTGGCTTTGGTGCCAGCGTCCGAGCCAAAGATACTCGCTGCTGCTGACCACCGCTCAATTCATGCGGGTATCGTTTAGCATAATTTTCCATTTTAACGAGTTCAAGCACTTCCTTAACCCGCTGTTTTTTTTCTGTTCGAGACAGACGTTTTAAGCCAAATTGCACATTTTCCGCTACAGTCATATGGGGGAAGAGCGCGTAATCTTGAAATACCATCCCAATGCCGCGCTTTTCCGGCAAAATAAATTGTTGATCATTAACCATAATTTCGTTATTTATTTTAATTGTTCCGGAACAAGGGGTTTCAAGACCGCATAGCAGACGAAGAACAGTGCTTTTTCCACTTCCGCTTTCCCCAAGAATCGATACAATCTCGCCTTTTTTAATCGTTAAATTAAACTCATTTATAATATGTTCTTTATTCCCATAACAGAAACGAAGATCCTCAATTGTTATATACATATTAATGTGGCTCCTTTTCTAAAAGATGATGGAAAATGTATATGGCTATACCGCTAACAATGACGATGACAATCGAAGCAAGTGATGCTTCATGAATTTGCTCATCACTGGCATATTGAAAAGCTTTTGTCGAGAGTGTATCAAAATTAAAGGGACGCAAGATAAGTGTAAGTGGCAGCTCTTTTAGTATTTCAATAAAAGAAAGAATAAATCCACTTAAGATGGCGCCTTTAATCAATCGAACATCAACCTTAAAGAAAGTTTTTGTCACTCCGAGTCCAAGTGTACGAGAGGCCTCGGTATATTTATTTCCGATTTTATCAAATCCTGATTCGATCGCATTAAAACCTACAGCTAAAAATCGGATAACATAAGCGGAAACAAGCATAAACAAACTAGTGCTCAAATATAGCATCGGCTCTTTACCAATCGCTTCATAAAAAGAAAAGAGCAAATTATCCGTTCCAATAAATACAGTAATTATTCCAACTGCAATAACTGCACCTGGAATAGAATATCCGAGAATAACGCTTCGTGCAGCCAGTTTCGACAGAATGCTATTATGCATTCGTGCAAAATTAGCAATGATCACAGCAAATAATACAATCATGAATGATCCGATAGAAGCAACGAGCAAGGAATTGAAAATAAGCGATATGAAAATTGGATCGGCGATTTTTTCATAGGTTAGCAACATCCAACTGAAAAGCTGTGTAAATGGAATAATAAAGCCTAGCACAAAAATAAATAAAAAATAGCTGAATACTATCCATGCACGCGAGCCGCTTAATCGAATAGGGGAAAGCGGACGTACCTTTGGTGAAGAGTAGCTATATTTTTTTCTTCCACGTAAAATGCGCTCCAAAATTAATATAATAAAAACAATAAACATTAATGTAGCCGATAGTTTAATTGCTGCATTTAAATCACTCATCCCGAACCACGTTTGGAAGATAGCTGTACTAAAGGTCGGCACACCAAAATATTGCACTACACCATAATCGTTTAACACTTCCAACAGGACAAGACTTACTCCCCCGATAATAGCGCCCCGGGATATTGGTAACACAACTTTAAAGAAGATTTCAAATGGATTACTTCCTAATAGACGGGCATTTTCGACTAAAGATGCAGATTGATTCGCCAAAAAAGCTCGCGTGATCATATATACATAAGGATATAAAAATAATGTAAAAATAAAAATAGCCCCAGGAAGCGTCATAATATCGAAATAGGCTTGGTTTACCTCGATGTTGAATTCGTTACGCAATGTAGACTGAATAACGCCCGTATAATTTAAAATTCCGTTATATGTGTATGCGGCTATATAAGGTGGAATCGCTAAAGGTAAAATTAAAGCCCATTTAAAAAAACGTTTCATTGGAAAGTCATAAGCCGAAACGATCCAAGCTAAACTCGTGCCGATTAAAATAGATAAAACACCTGTAAAAAAAATAATAATGGATGTGTTTTTTAATAATGTCGGTAAAATAAATTCCTGTATATGTTGCCAATTAGCTGTTTTTTCAGTGAAAAAACTAATCAAAATGGAAACGTTAGGTAAAAGAACCAGTATAACAATAATGACACTGCATATGGTCCAAATATTTAAGTAACCAGGCAACGTTCGAAAAATCTTCAACAAAGTACACTTCCCTTAGCTGTCCCACAAACGATTGTTTATATTATAAGATAGGTACACATTAATGATAACAGTTCTCAATCGTATTGTATACTTAAAAAAGTGCTGAACTAATAATTAATTAGCTCAGCACTTGAAAAATATTATTTCCAACCAACTTCATTCATAATTTTAATTGCGTCTTCGTTATTTTCTCCTAATTCTGTCAGGTCAATATCCTGTTCCTTGAATTCTCCCCATGATTTTAGTACTTCTGCCGGTTCTACAGCCGGGTTTACCGGGTATTCATAATTTGCCCCTGAAAAGACTTTCTGTGCTTCTTCTGTTGTTAGAAATTCCATGAATTTAATGGCATTTTCTTTGTTTTTACTGCTGGAGGTTAACCCGATACCGCTTATGTTAACGTGTGTTCCGGTCGTGTCCTGATTAGGGAAAATAACACCTAGTTGTTCCGCAGCTTTTACTTGTTCTTCATCTTCGCCTTTTAGCATTAAACCTAAATAGTATGTGTTCATTACAGCGACATCACCTTCACCTGCAACGACAGCAATCGCCTGATCTCTATCTCCGCCTTTAGGATCTCTTGCCATGTTGTTCACGATTCCTTCAGCCCAGTTTTTCGCTTCTTCCTCACCATTCAAAACGATGAAAGATGCAACCAATGATTGATTATACACATTTTCAGAAGAACGTATTAATACTTTGTCTTTTAATGAATCGTTTGTTAGATCTTCATACGATTGTATATCTTCCGGATTCACGCGATCTTTATGGTAGGCAATAACACGAGCACGCTTCGTTAAACCGAACCACGTAGCGTCATCATCACGGTATTTATCAGGAATATTTTCGTTTAATGTATCGCTATTTACTTCCTGAAGTAAATCTTTTGTTTTTGCGCGGTGCAGTCGTCCTGCATCTGCAGTAATGAATAAGTCTGCTTCCGATGCCTCTCCTTCACGTTCCAGACGGGCGATCAATTCATCGTCTTTTCCTTTAATAACATTTACTTTAATTCCGGTCTCCTCGGTGAACTTTTCATACAACTGATCGTCCGTATCATAATGACGGCCGGTATATAAATTTATTTCACCTTGTTCCTCTTTGCTTTCTGCATTTGTATCCTCATTTGCAGCCGAATCCGTATTGGAGGCATCATTATTCTCTTGCTCCGATTCTCCTCCGCAAGCGGTTAAAGTAAGAATTGTAAGTATGGCGAGCATACCGATAAAAATTTTAAATCTCATTTATTTTACCCCTTTCGCATGTATATGTATAATTGATAATGAATATCAATCGCATTTACTATTTTAATGGATAACTAAAAAATGTCAATCAAAAATTGATTGTTTTTTATTTTACCCTTATAGAGTGTACGTAAAAATATGTGCTTCATACATTGGTCAAAAATTATTTTATGAAAAAATGTAATAAAATAAGCAAAAACACTTGAAAGTCAAAATAGATCAAAGTATAATAAAGTCAAAGGTCAAATATAGTCAAAGTCAAATTAATATTTATTAATGATATAAACAACCAACTAAAGGGAGGAAATTAATTATGAAATGTCAACACTGTGGAACAAATGACGCAACGGTAAACATGACGATGCAATTAAATCAGGAAAAAATACAAATGCACGTTTGTGGTACATGTTTTAAACAAATTCAAAATCAAATGTCCAACCCAGGAAATTTCTTTAATGATGATATGTTCGCAAACCATTTTTCTCAAGCTAACGGACAAGGACAATCAAGAACGAGAACAAAAGAACAACAAGCGAATCAAGGAAATGGATTGCTGGATCAACTCGGTAAAAATGTAACTGATGAAGCTAAAGGCGGATCCATTGACCCGGTTATTGGGCGTGACAATGAAATCAAGCGAGTAATTGAAACATTAAACAGAAGAAATAAAAACAATCCGGTTCTAATTGGCGAACCTGGTGTTGGTAAAACTGCAATTGCAGAAGGACTAGCAGTGAAAATAATTGAAGGTGATGTTCCGGCAAAATTAATGAATAAAAATGTCTATTTACTTGACGTTGCATCGCTTGTTGCAAACACTGGTATACGTGGACAATTTGAAGAAAGAATGAAGCAATTGATTGAAGAACTGCAATCGCGAAAAGATGTTATTCTTTTTGTGGACGAAATTCATTTACTTGTTGGTGCAGGTACAGCCGAAAGTTCACAAATGGATGCCGGTAATATTTTAAAACCCGCGCTTGCTCGTGGTGATTTACAGCTTATTGGTGCAACCACATTGAAAGAATACCGACAAATTGAAAAAGATGCAGCATTGGAAAGACGTTTTCAGCCAATTATTGTCAAAGAGCCGTCGATGGATGATGCTGTTCTTATCTTAAATGGAATTAAAGATCGCTATGAAGCATTCCATGAAGTATCATACTCAGATGAAGCGGTTCAGGCGTTTGTTACATTATCACACCGATATATTCAAGATCGGTTCTTGCCGGATAAAGCAATCGATTTAATGGATGAAGTAGGATCACGTTTAAACTTGGCCAATGCTGCCAAAGATTCCAACTCCATTGAACAAAAAATGGAAGACATTGTTCGTGAAAAGGAAGCAGCTGCAGAAAAAGAGGATTATGAACGGGCAGCGAATTTGCGCTACCAGGAAATTCAGCTACAAAAGCAACTCGAAAAAGCGAATGCGAATAAAAAAGAAGTGACGGTGGAAGTGTCTGTCGCTGATATTGAACAAATTGTTGAAGAAAAAACGGGTATCCCTGTAACTAAACTGCAAGCCGATGAACAAGAAAAAATGCAAGACTTATCAGGTAATCTTGCTGCTAAAGTAATTGGTCAAGATCAAGCAGTTGAAAAAATTGCAAAAGCAATTCGTCGTAGCAGAGCAGGATTAAAGTCGAAATATCGCCCGATTGGTTCATTCCTATTTGTTGGCCCAACTGGAGTAGGTAAAACAGAAATTACGAAAGTACTTGCCGAGGAATTATTCGGAACACGTGAGTCGCTAATTCGTCTTGATATGAGTGAATATATGGAACGACACGCCGTTTCTAAAATTATCGGTTCACCTCCTGGATATGTTGGCCACGAGGAAGCTGGACAATTAACGGAACAAGTTCGACACAATCCGTATTCCATTCTTTTGCTTGACGAAATTGAAAAAGCACACCCAGACGTCCAAAATATGTTCCTGCAAATTATGGAGGATGGACATTTGACAGATTCTCACGGTCGTACCGTTAGTTTTAAAGAAACAGTCATTATTATGACAAGTAATGCCGGTACTGGTGAAAAACCGATAAATGTCGGGTTTAACTCTGAACATGAGGCGGTTTCAACATTGGATAACTTAAGTGACTATTTCAAGCCGGAATTTTTAAACCGATTTGACTCAATCATCACATTCAATGAACTAAAAGAAGAGCATTTGCTTGAAATCGTCGACTTAATGCTGCATGACTTGCAAGAAACAATGGAAGACATTGATATAGCGATTGCAATAACGGATGAAGCGAAACAAGAACTTGTTCGACTTGGCTATGACCCACGATTTGGGGCACGACCTTTACGCAGAGTCATCCAAGATAAAATTGAAGATCAATTAACCGATCTTATTTTGGAAGATAATTCGATTGAAAACGTAGAAGTAGTTGTAGAGAATGAAGAAATTGTTGTGAAACAAAAATAAAGATGGTTGGGAAACTATTCTCATAAATTGATATGTTGCCCTATAAGTATTTAGATATATAAATGCTTATAGGGCATTTTTGTGCATTAGCTTTCCGGTTACATGTCGGAATCCATCGTACCCCAAATGATTGCTTTTCCTGAATTTCGGTCACGTGGCGGCATCCAGCGATCCCCGAATGACTGCTTTTCCGGTCACGCGGCGACTTCCATCGTGCCTCAAATGATTGCTTTTCCTGTGTTTCGGTCACGCGGTGTCATCCATCGTACCCCAACCGACTGCTTTTCCTGTGTTTCGGTCACGCAGTGTCATCCATCGTGCCTCAAATGATTGCTTCTCCTGTGCTTCGGTCACGCGGTGACTTCCATCGTGCCTCAAATGATTGCTTTTCCTGTGTTTCGGTCACGCGGTGTCATCCATCGTACCCCAACCGACTGCTTTTCCTGTGTTTCGGTCACGCGGTGACTTCCATCGTACCCCAAATGATTGCTTTTCCGGTGTTCGGTCACGCGGGCGGTTTCACTCGTGGCCCGAGAGACCTTTCTCTTGATATCTAGTTTTTGCTTTTAACTTTTAGTATGGAGAAGTTGTTTTAATTTACCAGGATCATCTACACGGATGGCAAGTTTCTCATATTTTTTTGTGAAACCAAATAACAAATCAGCTTTAATGGGTTGATGAAATGTAATAATACAATGTGGCGGCAATGTTTCCATGTCTTTTGCAATAAATTCGATGGTCGTTTTAGAATCAACTTTTTCCGGAAACTCTTCCCATTGAACTGCTTTAATTGATTCTAGTGGAATGGTTATTCTCTTTGTTAAGCCCAAAGAAAGATAGATATTCCCATTTATTAATCTTAAAGGATTCAGGCGTATTGCTTGTATATCCGCTATGAAGAAAAGAATAGTATATACATTTAAGATGAGTAGTATAATCGATAAAATGACTGATTTTTGGTGAAGCCACCAATGCAATCCAATTGTTTCAATAATAATCGCATGGATTAGCATGATATAAAAGGCAATCATGCTTGTGTTTTTGTGAAGAGTAAGTATATTTCTTCCAGTCGGTGGATTCTTTTTCCAAGATAAAAATGTATAGTAAAAAATGAGACACTCTTGAGCAATCACCTGAGTGATAAAATGCTTGTTTACTTGTTCGGAAACAACTTTTGATAAAGAAAACAGTGGGGATAAATTAGTACTTTTTACAGTGCTTATAATTTTTGGAAGGCGCCAAAAAAGAAGAAAAACAACCCCTATTTCCATTAATAGGATTATGCCTTCCATTACAATTGCAGGGTAAGTAACGAAATGGAAAGAATCGAAATAGGCCAGTGGAATTATTAGTCTGGCTACAACAGCGCCCGTTGCAAAGCATGCAATGTATTGTTTCCATTTCACTTGTCTCTTTTTAGATGTCATAACTAAAAGAAGAATTGGGACAACAATGAGAAGGTCAAATAAGGAACCGATAGCTATAAATGTCATTTCTTCAGTTGGAATTTCGAAAGGAAGTGAAACATGGTAAATCATATAATTAATAGCAAGCACGAGAGTGAGCAGTGGTAAAATAATAAAAAGCTTTCGATTGTAAGCAATGGACATAAAGAACCCCCTCTTTCCTTTATTTTACATAATAAAATAAAGAATTTCATCCATATATTTGACGAAAAAGTGAAGTGCATAAAAAAGCCACCTATAGAATAAGTGGCTGAAAAAAGGTTATTTCGTTATTTTCCTGCTCGCAGTATAGTACAAGTACCAAGCAACAGCTATAAATGCGATTATCGTTACGATCGGTCCGAATATTGCTTCAGTCGGAAGGGTAACACCTGCTGTAACGGCGAGTGCTACAATCACTCCCATTAATGCTTCACCGGCAATATAACCGGAAGAAAGCAAAATGCCACGTTCTGTTTTTTCTTTTAAAACTTCTTCCGATTTATTTTTATTTCGGCGTGTAATTATTCCGCGAATAATACCACCAGCCATAATTGGAGAAGTTAAGTGAATTGGTAAGTATAATCCGACAGCAAATGGTAGAGATCCAATTCCAAACAATTCAACAACTGCCGCTGCGGACATCCCAATAAATATTAAGTTCCATGGCAAATCGCCGTTCATAATCCCATCCACGATCATGGACATTAATACAGCTTGCGGTGCAGGTAATTCTGCAGAACCGAAACCATATGCGTTATCAAGCAAAATTAATATAAAGCCGATGACAATACTTGTAACTAAAACACCATATAGTTGAGCAATCTGTTGCCATCTTGGTGTTGCGCCAACGATGTAACCTGTCTTTAAATCTTGTGACGTATCTCCGGCAATTGCTGCTGCAATACATACGACAGAACCGATGATAATAGCAGTAACCATACCGGCTTCACCAGTTTGTCCAACGAGGGACAAAACTAATGTAATAAAAATTAGTGCAGCGATTGTCATCCCTGAAACAGGATTAGATGAACTACCTACAATCCCGACAATTCTGGATGATACCGTTGCAAAGAAAAATCCGAAAATCAAAAGTAAAATAGCTCCAATAATGCCAACCTTTATTGGTGGATAAAATACGAGAATACCTAAGAAAATTACAATTAAGCCAATAATCCAGGAGACAGGGATATCTTTATCCGTACGCAGTGCATCTTCATCAGACGATATTCCCCCTTGGAAACCTTTGATCGCTCCTGTAAATGAAGAGAATATTGTTGGCAAGGTTTTAATAAGTCCTATTATACCACCGAACGCTACTGCGCCAGCGCCAATATAGCGTAAATAATTTCCCCAAATATCGTGATAATTCATTTCGCTTATTGGTACTTCACCAGGATAAATAGCTGTAGGTGCAAAATCCCCGATGTAACTTATTAACGGAATAATACCAAGCCAGCCGAGAACCGCGCCGGCAAACATAATGCCCGCAATGCGAGGCCCGATAATAAAGCCGACCCCTAATAAAGCAGGTAATGTGTCCATTCCTATTGCCGCATTTTTAAATTTATAAATTTCCCACTCGATGGAAGACGGAAAGGCTTTAACAGCATCGACAAGAAATTTAAATCCCGCACCAATTCCAAGTCCGCCAAAAATAAGCTTTGCTCCTTTTCCACCTTCCTCACCGGCAACCAGCACTTCAGCACATGCAGTTCCTTCTGGATAAGGCAATGTATCATGTTCCTTTACAATCAGTGCCCTGCGAAGTGGAACCATGAGCACAACACCTAAAATCCCTCCAGCTAGCGCTATAATTGCTATCGTTGTTAAGCTAGGCTTTAGCTGCCAAATGAACAGTGCGGGCAATGTAAAAATGACACCTGCAGCAAGTGATTCCCCAGTAGATGTAATCGTTTGGACGATGTTATTTTCCAATATGGAAGTTCGTTTCATGATTACACGTAAAATAGCCATAGAGATAACCGCCGCCGGAATAGAAGCTGAAACGGTCATTCCCACGATTAATCCTAGGTAGGCGTTTGCCGCACCAAAGATAATGGCTAGAATTGCACCAATAATCATCGCCACAACCGTAAATTCCGATCGTTTTTCCGTAGCTGGTACAAAAGGTTTAAATTCAGAGCTTTTATTTGCCAAACAGATCACCTTCCTCAAAATTATTATCCAAAACGTTAAATAGTATAGAATACTCACAGCCATCAAACAAGTATTTTACATTCTCTATTTCCTTATATATAAGTTTTTAATCACCTTTTCAATAAGACAAAAATCATAATAAAGTTCATTTTTGTAAAAACTAATAAAAATATGTATAAGGATGGGTTTAAAAGAATGAGAAATTATTTTATTTACTTTATATTATTAGCCATTTTACTTGGTTTATTTCCTGAAAATATAAAAAGTAAAACTTCATCCGACATGAACGTTCATTTTATAGATGTTGGCCAAGGTGACAGTATATTGATTGAAACACCGGCGAATAAAATAATTCTCATTGACGGAGGTCCACCAAAAGCGGGGGATCAAGTGGTATCTTATCTTAAAAAGCAGCGAATTGAAAAAATAGATCTTCTTATTGCGACACATCCGGACTATGACCATATAGGAGGATTAATTGAAGTTATAAAAGAATTTGAAATTGACCAGGTCGTTGATTCTGGGAAGCTGCATACGACGAAAACTTTCTTTCGGTATATGAATCAAATTCGCAAAAACAGTATCCCAATAAATTTTGTTCAACAACACGATCAACTGTATGTAGACCCGGCGGTTCAAATTAACGTGTTAAACAGTTTTAGTAAAAATAAAAATAATAATCAGTCATCCATTGTCCTAAAGATCACTTATGGAGAGGTTGATTTTCTTTTTATGGGAGATGCTGAAGATGAACAGGAAAAACGATTAGCAAAGAGAAATGATATCGAGGCTGAAATTGTAAAAGTAGGGCATCATGGCTCGAAGACGAGCAGTTCATTTGCCTTCTTGGAGCGCGTAAATCCTTCTGTTGCTATGCTTACATATAAAAAAAGAAACAAATACGGTCATCCAGTTAACCGAGTGATTGCTAATTTAAACAGAATGAATGTGCAACTTTACTCCACGGCGGTATTTGGAAATGTAGTTATCACAACGAATGGACAGGATTATTATGTTTTGCCTGAAAAAAGTCCATTAGAAGGTTTATTGAAAAGTAGTTAGTTCCTTAATCGGAAAGTAATTTACATTAATATACAAAAGTGATATCATAATAATATGATTATGGTATAGTAAACAAAATAGTGGGGTGTTTATTGATGCGGGAAAAAGCTGCATGGTCAATGAATGGGTTTTTAGGGATTTTAATTATTGCAATTTTATTAGCCGCGACAGTCTTTAGTGTTTTTGAAGGTCAAATCATTATCGCTGCAATCTGTTTAATTGTTGCCATTACACTTGGAACAGGGATTACGCTTGTGCAGCCGAATCAGTCTGTGGTCGTCATTTTTCTTGGTAAATATATGGGAAGTATTCGTCAGGAAGGAATCGTCATTACGATCCCTTTTACAATTAGAAGAACGATTTCCCTTCGTGTACGTAATTTTAACAGCAACCGGCTGAAGGTAAATGACGTGAATGGAAATCCAATTGAGATAGCTGCTGTTATTGTTTTTAAAGTAGTTGATTCAGCAAAGGCAGTATTTGATGTAGATCGGTACGAACAATTTGTCGAAATCCAAAGTGAAACAGCTATTCGTGCGGTTGCAACAAAGTATCCTTATGATACATTTGAAAACGAAGAATTGACGCTGCGGGGAAATGCAGAAGAAGTCTCTCAAGAGCTGAAACAACAGGTGCAGGACCGTCTAAAGGTAGCTGGTGTTGATATCATTGAAGCTCGACTGACTCATTTGGCATATTCCACCGAAATTGCACAGGCAATGCTTCAGCGTCAGCAGGCAAGTGCAATTATTGCTGCACGCAAAAAAATTGTGGAAGGTGCAGTTAGCATGGTACAGGACGCCATCCAACGAATGGAAAAAGAAGAGGTTCTTGAGCTTGATGACGAAAGGCGGGTCGCTATGGTCAATAATTTGCTTGTGGCAATAGTCTCGGATCACGGCGCCCAACCGGTTATCAATACCGGTTCGCTCTATCAATAAGTTGGAAACATTGATAAAAAGAGGGGTAATATGAAGAAAAAACAATTCCCATTACGTATGGACCCCAAATTATATAATATATTGGAAAGCTGGGCAAAAGACGAATTCCGCAGTGTAAACAGCCACATGGAATTTTTGTTGCGAGAGTCAGCAAAGCGTGCAGGAAGATTGCCGAAAAATGATAACAAGAAAATAGGAGAGTGAAGTGAAAAATGAGTGCTGAATCATTAAGGTTCAGCACTCATTTTTTGTAAGAAAGCATAAAATTTTGTGCATAGTTGTCTAGTTGCGACATACAGGATGTACGAAATACGCCCTTTGGGGGCAACATCGAACCACTAGCTCCCGTCTGCAGCAGTTGCTACGTTTCTACGACGCACAGGACGTGCTAGTGCAGGTGTTGCAACAGGATGTTGCGCTTTTAGCCTGCGAGGGCGCTTGCGCTTGTCTTATTTTAAAAATAATCGTTGACAAACATAAAATATAGCTGTATGGTTAATTACACAAGTAACTAACCAATCAACGTTGGAGTGATAACGATGAAAATTAACTTTGATGAAAGCAAACCAATTTTTATACAAATAAAGGAATATATTGAGGATTCCATTATTAATGAGTCGATGCAGGCGGGGGAACGTGTACCGTCGACTAATGAGTTTGCAAAATTTTATAAGATAAATCCAGCTACAGCTGCAAAGGGAATTAATGAGCTTGTTACCGAAAATGTTTTAGTTAAACGGAGGGGAGTAGGGATGTTCGTAACGGATAGTGCACGGGCTAATTTAATTGAAAAAAGAAAAGATCAATTTTATGAGAATTATGTTCTTCCAGTTAATAAAGAGGCAAAAAAGCTAGATATTACAGAAGAACAACTAATGGAAATGATGAGAAGGGGGTACCATTCATGAAGATTGAAGTTAAAAATATAACGAAAAAATATAAGTCTGCATATGCATTGGATAGCGTGTCCTTTACGCTGGAAGAACCCAAAATTTACGGATTGCTTGGCAGAAACGGAGCAGGGAAGACAACATTTATGGAAATTTTAGCGGGACACAATACTGCAACAAGCGGTGAAATTCTAATAGATGGCCAGGAGCCGTTTGATAATCGGAATTTAACAGAAAAAATTTGTTTAATTAAAGAAGGAGACAATTTTCATAAAGATTTAAAAATAAAACAAATACTGCGCACTTACTCGTTATTCTATCCTAAATGGGACAATGACTTGGCGCTGGAATTAATTACACAATACAACTTGAATATGAATGCAAAAGTAAAGACGTTATCAAAAGGAATGGTATCCGCTCTTGGAATTATCGTAGCGTTGGCAAGCAAGGCGCCAATTACGATTTTTGACGAACCTTATATTGGACTGGATGCGGCGGCACGGAAGAAATTCTATGAAATATTATTAGAAGAATACGAACAGGAAAAACGAACAATTATATTTTCCACACATTTAATTGACGAGGTTAGTCTTCTATTTGAAGAAGTGCTCATATTACAGGAAGGTGAGCTAGTTTTGCAAGAAGAAGCGGATACGTTACGTGAGCAAACGTACGCTGTTTCTGGGTCGATTGAAAAGATCAATCCTTTTGTCGCTAATAAAAAAGTGATTCAGGAAAAGAAACTAGCTGGCATGATGACTGCCTACGTCTTTGGTAACCCACAAGAGGCCGTAGAAGCCGGTTTGAAGGTAGAAGGTGTACCTGTACAGGAATTAATGATTTATTTAACGGAAAAGGAGGGAGCATAAATGGACCGTCAACTAAATGCTTCGGTGTATTACTTGTCGACACATGTACTGTATTCTCTTAAAATATTCTGGATGATTTTAATTAGTATATTAATTGTTACGATTGCTGCCGATTTTATTTTCATGAATGATGATACTTCTGTAATTGCATTTAATTTATCATTTCCTATTTACGTATTTGCCGGAATTGTAGGGCAATTAACGGTGAAAGGATACATTCCATACTTGATCAAAATGGGTTCGACAAGGAAAAATTTATTTGCCGGTATTGGTATTCACTTTTTAAGTGTAGCTGTTTTTAATGCACTGTTGGCAAACACTATTCATTCGATTGTTATGTATTTTTATCGGTTATCGGGTGGAGAAATAGTGAGTAATAATACAAATAATGTGTTTACTTTTACTGGTGGAGAGCAATCTTTTTCCTTTAATCATCTGGCATATTTTGTTCAGGACACTTGGATTAATCGATTTGTAATTGATGCATCCATCTCGTTTTTCTTGCTTGCTATTGGGTTTCTCCTTGGACTTGTTTTTTATCGATATGGACTTATCGGTGGATTTAGTTTTATAGGTGTCATTGTTTTAATTTCAATTATGGGAATGGCAAATGGATGGCTTCTGGATTTATTTATAGCAGTATTCCGGAATGTGGATTTACTTTTCTTCGTCCAGCTGTTTTTAGTCGGCGTAGTGTTGTACTTATTATCATTTTTACTGTTGAAGCGAATAACCGTCAAGACTTAATTAAGACGCTACCTAAGCCAAGAGGGCATTATCAATAACAAATATCACACACTCAATCTTGTAAAGAGGTCAGTGTGTGATATTTTTTGTGCTTGTAAGAAAAACAATTTTTGCAAAAAGTAAGAAAACAATTGCATTAATGGAACGTTTGTTCTATTATAGGCATAAGAAAATATGCAAGAGAGGAGAGAAATGTCAATGATTAGCTGTCTTATCTTATACGAGCCTGTTATATTAAGCCTTACAAAGTGTAGAATGTTGCGTGCAATGTTTTATAAAGAAAACTATGAGATTCATGTGCTAGGAAGCCACACAGTGCAAATATTTTTATGGAATGTAACACAAAGGAAATTATGGCAGTCAGTGGTTATTCTTGAAGAAGAAAAAATTTCAGTCGGTTATGGTTATGGTAGTAATAAAACAGTAGCAGCAAGAAAAGCGGAGGAGAAACTGGAGGATAGGTTGTTACAAACAGAACTTGATTAATGAGCTATCAAAAAATAGAAGAAAAATAAAAAATAAACCGAAAAATGGTTTATTTTTAAAAGTGCGTATTAGGAGGCATCCACAGAAGATACAGTCTCCTGTACTACAAATTGGGTACAAGCTACATATACATCTTTCGAAATGACAAATAAGTCGTAAATATCGCCATACTTATTTATTTCATTATAAATGTGTGGATACAACTCATTTGCGCCATTAACGAAGGGCAATTTTAATGCTGCTTTTGCGGATCGGGTGTTTGTTCTTCTTACTTTCATAAACACAGTTTCAATCGTATTTATTTCAAAAAATAACTCATCTAGAAATAATTCTTTTGCCAGCTTGTTGTACCCCTTTCCAAAATACGGTTCACCGACCCACGTTGCCAGAAAGCCATAACTGCCTTTAATATCGTACAAATTGATTGTTCCAATTGGCTGCTCATAGTCGTCTAAAATAGTTCGCGAAATTAATGTTCCGCTATTTTCGGCTTCGATTATTTGTTTTGTTATAAAATAATATTCATCTGTATTCGCTGCCTTTTCCCGAACGTAAGGGAAAACTCTTGGATGTACTAGTAGTTGAAACAATTCTGGAACCTCATGTAAATCCCGTTTTTTTAGCATAAAAATACCCTCCTTTAGTTGAAAAAGGTGGGTATCCTAAAAAATATAGAAAAGGCAAGGTTACCCACGAATTTTTATTTGAATTGCAACAAAAATTCGGGGTGGGAATCGAACCCACTAGAACCAGTTAAATCTGGTGGCGCACCATTTGCCTTCCCAATAATACAGTGTCTTTATTTGTTTTTTACTAATATTAAAATCACTTGCTATAGATTTGTTTTATCAGTACGTGATGACCTTACTAACTTCTATTTTACAATGATTTATTTCAAAAGAAAATATATTTTAATATTTTTTTGTAAGTTTTAGGATGATTGAAAGAGGTCATTTAATGCTCCTTTTATTTCAGGGAAAAGAAAGGAATAACCGTGCTTTTCCAGCTTGTCAGGTAAGACAAATTGACCGTGAGTAATCAGTCCGCTCATTTCTCCTAGTGCTAATTGGATAATCGGTGCAGGCGTAGGAAACCAATACGGCCTGTGTAATGTGTTACTTAATTCCTTTGTAAAATCTTTGTTACGTTTTGGCTGTGGAGCGGTGGCGTTAACAGGTCCCGTTATTTGCTTATGATCGAGACAAAATAAAAGAATATTAATCACATCGTCTATATGAATCCAGGAGATCCATTGGGAGCCTTTCCCAACTTTTCCACCTGCAAAAAACTTTACCGGAAGGGCCATAAGCGGAAGAGCTCCGCTATCTCGGCCTAAAATAACGCCAAAACGTATATATGCCGTTCGTATGCCGAAATTTACTGCCTTCTGTGCAGCTTTTTCCCAGTTAACAACTACATTAGCGAGAAAGTCGTTTCCAGGAGTAGTTGTTTTTTCGGTAAAAATCATTTCATCCGACATTCCATAATAACCGACTGCGGAAGCATTAATAAGTACCTCTGGTTTTTGCTTCAATTGTTTTATCAATTGAACAACTTTATCTGTAACTTGCATTCTGCTCGTAAATATAGATTTCTTTTTTTCCTTTGTCCAATAACCGAATAAGGAATCTCCGGCAAGATTAAATACGGCGTGAATGATTGGCAGTTCCTCCGGTTGTATGGAATAATCAATATACGTAATTCTATTTTTGTTTGTATGTTTATCAGGAGATCGTGTCAGGATGAATGTATGGTACCCACGTTTACATAATTGATGCACAAGTCTTTGGCCGACAAATCCTGTTCCGCCAGTTACTAATATATTCATCATTAATCCTCCGTCTTAATGTTTATTTTCTATGCTTGTACTTTTGTTAATGTTTTTAGTTACTTTGTTAATTTAAAGAACGTTTCAGAAAACGAGGTTTACTTGTATAAAGTGTACCATACAATATTTCGTTCATGATATGATAACGGAAGAGGTGAATTATGTGGCAATAATATCTCGAATTACGACGCAAAAGAAGAATAAGCAACGGTATAATATATACTTTGATGAAGGCCAAGGAGAAAAATTCGGATTTGGTATAGACGAAGATATTTTAATTAAATATCATATTAAAAAAGGGATGAAGCTTGAACATTCCGTGCGTCAACAAATTCTTAATGAGGAAACGTTTCACCAATCTTACGTAATGGCAATTCGTTATTTAAGTTATCGCATGCGTACGAAGCAGGAAATTGAGAACTATTTATTAAAAAAAGAAGTTGAACCGGAACAAATCCCACGTGTTATTGATAAGTTGGAAAAAGAAAATCTGCTTGATGATGAAGCTTTTTCCAAAAGTTTTGTCCGTAACCGGATAAACATGTCACAAAAAGGTCCGTTGCTTGTAAAGCAGGAGCTGACTTCTAAAGGGGTATCAAACAGAATTGCAGCCCAAGCAATAGAACAATATACGTATGAAAGACAATATAATATTGCAATGAAGTGGGCCGAAAAAAGGGTTGAACAAAAGAAAAAAAACGCCTTTAAAAAACGGCTGCAGTCAATAAAGGCATCATTGGCCCAAAAAGGATTTGCAGAAGATGTTATCCGGGATGTGGTGGCTGATCTCGTAGTAAAAGATAAAGATGTTGAAGAGTGGGAAGCTGTTTTATATCACGGAAAAAAAATTTTGCAGCGCCATGAAAAAAAACTGGATGGCTATGAATTGAAGAACAAAGTGAAAGAAGGACTATATCGGCAAGGATTCGCATTGAACATAATCAACAAATTTTTGGATAAAGTTATCGAGTAATAAATGGAGTGAAAATTAGGGGAAGGATGATAGTAATGACACGTTATAGTGATTATACAATAGAACAATTGCGTGAAGAAGTAGGGAAGCTAAAAGAGAAGGCACAAAAGGCAGAACAGCTTGGACAGTTAAGTAAAGTAGCTATTAATGAGCGGAAAATGCAAATCGTCATGTCTTATATGCTAAATCCGGATGAATTCCAATCCGGAAAAATTTATAATTTAAATAGCGATCCGGGTCACACGTTTAAAATAAACTATATAAATGGTGTGATGGCCTGGGGACATCGTATTAACTTGCTTAACGAAATGTATGACAGGGAGGAAGCTATTCCAATTGCAATGCTGGGAGATCAAATTGCTGATGAGTAAATCTTCACATCAAAAAACAGCAAGGAAGCATCCCTTGCTGTTTTTTAGGTTGGGTTATCACCAAAGTACAGTTTTCTTTGCAATTTTCGTTCGGAGAATATCCAGCCAGTATACGAATTTACCACTTGCATATGCTTGTTAATTTGAGCCACGGCTACGAAAGGATAGTGTCCTTTTGAACGATAACGCAAATCAATAAGTCGCACTTCAGTAAAATAGTCAAATTCATTTATTTCCCATCGATATACAGGTGAAAAAGATAAAAAAGCGGATATATTTTTATCTTCCTTTGCTGCGTTAATGATTGATGAATCAGGTAGTGGCACTTTTTCAAACTCATCAATAATTTGAATATGTCCATGCTCTACTGTGCCAACATAAAATCGATCGGTTGTCGTAATTGCTACTCGCCATTCATTTTGTTTTATTGTCGGCGATGTCGCAATTTGCTCCGTGTTTGGAAAGTAGTCGTGGATTTTTTTAACGATTTCCTGTTTATCGAAATACCGCTTTACATAATATAAGAACACGACAATATAAACGATGATCCAAGTAAAACCAGGATTTGCTCCAAGCATCCAAGCAATGATGCCGGCGACATGAAGCAGGAAAATATATGGGTCAAATGTATTTATAAAGCCGTGGGCTATCCATTTATTTGTAAATGGTCGGTATGCCTGGGTTCCATATGCGTTAAATATATCGACGAACACATGGATGATAACGGCTAAAAACGTCCAAATCCATAAATGCCAAATATTAACTTGTGGCACAAACATGTATATAATTGCCGTAATTAAAATGCCCCAAATTATAAGAGCTGGTACCGAGTGGGTCACACCACGGTGATGGCGAATATAAGTAGCATTGTTTTTTAATTTTAATATCGTGTCAAAATCCGGTGCGAGTGAACCTGCAATTGCCCCAGCAAATACGGCTTGAAACAATACGGGGTCATTTTGAACGACAGGATCCAAGGTGGCCAAACCACCAAGCGCTACACCCATAACGATATGGGTACCTGTATCCATATAGAAAACCTCCCAAGGTTTATGCTGAAATTTTTATATAATTGGAAAAGATTTAATGTCATTTTACGATATTATTGTACCACAATGGAGTGATAAGATGAGCATAAAAGAGTTACAAGATTTTAACAATCATAAATTCCAGAAAGACTTAATCGATTGGTATGAAGAAAATAAACGGGATCTTCCGTGGAGACGGACGTCAGACCCATACAAAATCTGGGTGTCAGAAATAATGCTGCAACAAACAAAGGTTGATACAGTTATCCCTTATTTCAACCGATTCATTGCACAATTCCCAACGCCGCAAGCACTGGCGCAAGCAGATGAACAAACCGTGCTAAAAGAATGGGAAGGACTTGGATATTATTCACGGGCAAAAAATTTGCACCATGCTGTTCGGGAGGTTGTTTCATCCTACGATGGACGTGTCCCGGATGTGCCTGAACAAATAGGTGCCTTAAAAGGGGTTGGGCCGTACACAAAAGGGGCTATTCTTTCCATTGCTTTTAATAAACCGGAGCCGGCAGTAGATGGGAATGTTATGCGTGTTTTTTCCCGAATACTTCAAATAGAAGAAGATATAGCTCTACAAAAGGTAAAAAAACAATTCGAAGTTTATATCAGACATATTATTCCAGCTGATAATCCTTCGTCATTTAATCAGGCTGTTATGGAACTTGGTGCGCTCGTATGTCTCCCAAGAACCCCTCAATGTATGCTCTGCCCAGTGCAAAAACACTGTCAGGCATTTTCGACGGGAATGGAAAAAGAGCTACCGATTAAATCAAAGGCAAAAAAACAAAAAGTTGTTCCATATGTTGTTTTGTTAATAAAAAATGCAAATAATGATTATGCTGTTGAAAAACGAGATGATAAAGGGTTATTGGCCAATATGTGGCAATTTCCAATGGTTCCAATTAATGAAATCGGAATGGAACATATTGAAAACTGGATGTATGGAGAATACGGACTGGAGATTGAACTCGTTGAAAAAAAGAGCTCGTTAAGGCATGTATTCTCTCATTTAATTTGGCAATTGGATGTATTTGAAGCGACGTTAATTAATCAAAGAGGTGTAGAAAGACTCCAATTTAAATCAAAAGAGGAGATGGATCGTCTTCCTTTTTCAGTCTCTCATTTAAATGTGAAAAAATATATTACATAACGTTTCCCCGAATGGACCTTACGCATACGGTATAAAATTCCAATTATTTTTTACGGATAACTTTTATGAAAATGGAAAAGTTATAATTGCGGAGGTGATACCAATGGCTAAAAATCCAAAAAAGCCAAACCAAACAGCTTCAGGCACTAACGTTCAAAAAGTGAAGAAACAAAATCAACAAGCTGCACAAGGGCAATATGGTACGGAGTTTGCATCCGAAACAGATGCCCAAGAGGTTAGAAAACAAAACCAAAAGTCGAAGCAAAATAAAAAGTAAGTATCGGGTTTTCGTCAAAAATAAAAAGACGTTAGCCTAGTTCCGCATTCGCAGCAAAAAGAATCTTTTCTTTTTCGTTGCTATAAAAAAGGAGCATTCTTAGCAAATATGTTAAGAATGCTTCTTTTACTTTTCACTTTTCTATAAATGTCATAAAACAGCTGACTAGACTGAATTTAAGCTTACTAACAAGACAAATCTATAGATGAAATGAGAGTAGACTACATATATTGAACATATAACTTTAAAATATATATCAATACCATTATACTAATTAATAGTAAACGGCAAGTTGTTGAATGAGTGGAAAGGGCGATAGTATGGACGCTACGAATGCTGGCTCACAAATAGTTATTGAAAGCTATAAACATAATGGCAACCGTCATCGCACATGGAAAGAAAATACAGTTTTACATGGATCTGAGGAAGTTATCATTGGAGCTAATGATAAAACAAAGGTAGTAGAAAGTGATGGTCGAATTTGGAATACACGGGAACCGTCTATTTTTTATTTTCATTCAAATTATTGGTTTAATGTAATAGGGATGCTTCGTGACAATGATATTTACTATTATTGTAATATAGGATCGCCATTTTTAATTGAAAATAGCGTACTTAAGTATATTGATTACGATCTAGATATAAAAATATATCCAGATATGACTTACGAGTTAGTCGACGAAGATGAATATGAACATCATAAAGTTATGATGGATTATCCGCAGATTCTGGATAAAATACTATATACGCATATAGATTACTTATTAAGCTGGTCCAGACAGCGAAAAGGTCCTTTTATGCCAGGATTTATTGATCAATGGTATGAACGTTTTTTGACATACAGTTAATAACACCTTGTTACAGTATGAAGTAGCAAGGTTTTCTGTTGGAGCAAGATAATTAAAATGAATTTGAGGAAGATAGTAAATGAGTAGTATTAAACAATATATGCAGTTTGTTAAACCTTATAAATGGTCGATTTTTGGAACGGTTCTCATCGGTATAGTGAAGTTTGCCATACCGTTATTAATTCCTTTAATATTGAAGTTCGTTATCGACAATATTATTAATGCGGATATGGCACAATCAGAAAAGTTAAATCAATTATTTTGGCTAATGGGTATATCTTTTTTCGTTTTTCTTGTTTTAAGACCACCGGTGGAATACTATCGCCAATATTTAGCTCAGTGGGTAGGCAGCAATATTTTATACGATATTCGTGACCGCCTATTCGATCACATTCAAAAGCTAAGTCTTAAATTTTATTCAGAGACGAAAACTGGGGAGATTATTTCCCGGGTAATACATGATGTGGAGCAGACGAAGACCTTTGTTATAACTGGCTTAATGAACGTATGGCTCGACATTATGACTATATTGATTGCTGTTGTTATTATGATGACAATGGATGTTAGTTTGACGATTGTTTCCATTATATTATTCCCTTTTTTTGGTCTAGCTGTAAAGTATTTTTATGGGAGGTTACGTCGATTAACTCGTGATCGCTCTCAAGCACTTGCAGAAGTACAAGGACACCTGCACGAACGTGTTCAAGGAATGCCTGTGACCAGAGGGTTTGCATTGGAAGATTATGAACATGAGCAATTCGACGAGCGAAACGCGAATTTCTTAAATAGAGCACTTGTACACACAGGTTGGAATGCTAAAACATTTGCTGTGACGAATACAATTACCGATTTGGCACCATTGCTTGTTATCGCTTATGCAGCATATCAAGTAATTATAGGAGATCTAACGATGGGAACGATGGTTGCATTTGTCGGATATATGGAGAGGGTCTATAGCCCGCTACGCCGTTTAATTAACTCTTCAACGATGTTAACCCAATCGATCGCTTCCATTGATCGGGTATTTGAATTTTTCAATGAGAAATATGATATTCAAGATAAAGATGATGCGATTGAACTAGACCGTGTCAGAGGAGAAATATCTATTGAAAATGTTTCGTTTCAATACAGTGCAGAGGATGGAGATGTATTAAAAGGTGTGAATTTATCCGTTCGGAAAGGGGAAACGATTGCCCTTGTCGGAATGAGCGGCGGCGGAAAATCGACATTAATCAGTCTGATCCCAAGGTTTTATGATGTAACGGGTGGTTCCATTAAAGTAGATGGCATGGATATACGTGATGTAAAAGCTCGCTCGCTGCGAGATAATATCGGAATGGTTTTACAAGACAATATTCTATTTAGCGAATCGATTGCCATGAACATTCGCATGGGAGATCCTTATGCAACGGATGAAGAAGTAATTGCAGCTGCAAAAGCTGCTAATGCCCATGAATTTATTACAAATCTTCCAAATGGTTATGACACGCTTGTTGGTGAACGCGGAGTGAAGCTGTCAGGAGGTCAAAAGCAGCGTGTAGCTATTGCACGTGTGTTTTTGAAGAACCCGCCGATATTAATATTTGATGAGGCAACTTCCTCCCTAGACTTAGAAAGCGAACATCATATACAGGAAGCGATGGGGAAGCTGGCGTATGACCGGACTACTTTTATAGTAGCGCATCGACTGGCGACGATTACGCATGCCGATCGCATTGTCGTTATTGATCATGGGAAGGTTGTGGAAATCGGCTCTCACGAAGAGTTGATGAGGGAAAGAGGAACCTATTATAATTTATATCAAGTACAGCATCTCGATGACGGAGCTTTAGTGAAAGAAATATAAACAGCTTTGCGAAAGCAAAAAAAGTAAAATCGTTTCGGGAACAAGGCCATTCAGAAAAACGAACAGACTCATGCGCGTAACGGGTTCGGTTTTGGAGGTGCAAAGGTCAAATAACACACAAGTTAGAGGTCTAAATCACATATGGTTTGGACCTCTATCTTTTGCCTTTACAACACCATTTACCGATTATTTACATACGTATTAGCATTCAAAACGACATTAGAATAAGTAGGATGACGATGTTATTAATCAATACATCTGCTAACAATAGAGCTGATTTGTCCGGTGAATGAAATACTTGTTAAAGTCAGCGCTAAAATTGTCGAGAACTAACGGCATAAAAGTAGAATGAAAAAGTTTATATCATCTATTAGCTGGCAGTAAAGGATAAATTTGATAAACCCGATGTTCGTAACGTGATTGGAAGTATCAATAAGTTAACATTTCAAATTTTTTAGAGTGAACAATATAACACTTTTGTAGGAGAGTCCTAAAATGAACAAAAAAATGAACTATTTAACTTTACTTTTATCGATTATCTTTATAGTTGGTTGTACCAACATAGATGATGCAAGCATTACCGAGGGAGTAATAGAATTACAAGAAGTAACTACAGATAATTCTACTAAGGATAATGAAACAGGTTCACAAGAAGGAAACACATCTAATACAATTAGTGAAAAGGAAGAAGATACCACTACAGTTATTGATGAACCAGTGTTAGAAGAAGCACCAACTGAAGCAAATGGTGACCTTTTTTCAGGATACGAACTAATTGAGGTAGATGGTGGTGATTTAAGCGGAGACCGAGAATCAAGTGTTGTAGTAGATATAGGATATGGTGACAGGGAATACTGGGCATTCACTAATGAGTATGGTCAGTTAGTGAAAGTCGTTACTGAAGAAATTATTCTACAAAATGATAGTACAGAACCAGTCCTATCGTCGGGTAGATACTTCTCTGACGAGGCTAAAGTTCCGGGTGTCGAAAGTGATGTATTAGATGAAGGTCATGTTATCGCTGACTCTTTAGGCGGGGTATCAAATGCTTATAATATTACACCTCAAGAAAGCTCACTTAACCGGCATGGTGACCAAGCGTACATGGTGGATGCAATACGTAACGCAGGTGGGGCTACTAATTTTGAAGCAGTCATTTCTTACTCGGATACGGAAACACAAATACCATCAAAGTATCAGTATTCGTATACTATAAACGGTAACGCAGTTGTAGATACGTTCGATAATTTAAATCCCGACGAAGTTAATGAGTCGTTAGGTTTAACAGGTAGTAACAAATCTCCTAGTTCTGATGAAAAAGCTGATGTTTCTAGCGTTGATGCTAATGGTAATGGACAAGTAACAATTAAAGAAGCGAAAGATGCAGGCTTCACTATGCCTGTAAGGGACGACCATTGGTTATACCCCTTTATGCGAGATAATGATGGAGATGGAATGGTTGGGGAATAAAATCAATAAACAAAAGAACGTATTCCTCGTTGAAAACGTGGCTCTGCACTTGTTTGTGGTGTTGGAAGAGATGCTAAATATTTAATGACTAAATTGAATAACTAGGTATTAAACAATCGGCCGCAATCGTATTATAAGGTCAATCAGAAATAAATTCTGATTGACCTTACAATGGTTAATAGAGGTGGCCTGAGGAATACGAACGGGAGCGTGGAGTGGTACTTGAATTGATTCCGTCCATAAAACTGTTTCCCCCTCTACTTACAGAAACATGCGTAAGGCAGTGTCGTTTACAGTGTAGGTACCTAACCAATAAGGGTGTCTGTTTATCACTTTTTACTGTTTTGTACTCCAAAACCGAATCAGTTATCATGCGGCGAGTGAGTTTATTTTTTGTTAGATAACAAATAAAACGGCGAATCGATACGGCTTGTTTTTTCTGCCATGAAAAAAGACTAAAGGATGAATGGATAAGCATATAAATAATATAGCAAAAAAATGAATGGCAGGGGATAGGCATGGATATCATATCGACGCTTATTATAAGCATCATTTGCTTTATTATTTTAAAGAGTATTATGGAATTTATATTAGGTGGGAAAATTAAATTTACAATGGAAATGAAAGAGAGTCGTTTTTCCATAGAAATTTTCTATACGTTAATTGTTATTTATACAATTGTAATCATTGGTTTTGGATTAATTTACTTTATTCTGTCCTTCCACCGGGTTGTCCTTATTGAATATGGTGAATTCAGAAATGTAAGTATCATCGGAACATTAATCCATTCATTGTATTTTAGTGGGGTTACCTTATTAACAATTGGTTATGGAGATGTCACACCGGTTGGAATTGGACGATTAATTGCATTGATACAAGCACTGATCGGATATATTTTACCAACAGCGTTTGTGTTGCGTCTTGTACAAACGACGACAGACAGAAAAGAAGAATAGCTGATTTTTTGTTATACTATAACTATGAACAGCGTTAAGTAAAATGAAATTGAACGATGCTCTATTATTTTTTAAAACGGAGAAATGCAAATAATGTCATTCGATAAAGTGTAAAGTAAAAAAACTTGTATTTAAATGAAAGTATTCAATTCGATGAAAAGAGGTTATTTATGCGTATATATACAAGGTCCGGCGATAAAGGCACGACATCGCTTGTTTATGGGCAACGTGTTCCGAAAAATGATTTGCGTGTAGATGCATATGGCACGTGTGATGAAGCAAATTCCATGATTGGTTTTGCAATAGGTTTACTGCAAAAAGAGACTTGGAATGAGAAAGAAGTATTTATTAGTAAAATGCAACGAGTGCAAACGATTTTATTTCATGTCGGTTCCGAGCTTGCTACACCGACAGATCGTAAAGTTGCATGGGAATTAAAAGAAGAGCATGTTCAGGAACTGGAAGAACAAATTGATCAATGGGATGAAAAACTGCCTGCGCTCCAAAATTTCATTCTACCTTCGGGTCATGAAGTTTCCGGCGCTTTACATGTTGCACGGACGATCATAAGACGGGCAGAACGTATTGCAGCTGGATTGGATAGACAATCTATAAACCCGCTCGTCTTGACTTATATAAACCGCCTATCTGATTTTTTATTTGTTGCATCGCGCTATATTAACAATGAGCTTGGTGGGGATGAAAAGACATTACATGCAGATCTTTAAATGAAATGTATGAATGATTTTCCCATAAAAGTCATATTGCCAGTTCATCTTTAATATACTAACATTGACAGAATCGATATGGAGCAGGTACACTAATTATAAAGGTTATAATTTAATAATATGACTTATGTTTGATTGAATATAGTGAAAGTGAGGTGCATGACGGTGTCGAATCATAGATTGGAATCGGCGATCGATACTTTAAAGGAATCGGGTGTCCGTATTACGCCCCAACGTCATGCGGTTCTTGAATATCTTTTAACATCAATGACCCATCCAACAGCTGATGAAATTTATAAGGCGCTGGAAAGTAAATTCCCGAATATGAGTGTAGCCACTGTTTATAATAATTTACGTATATTACGTGAAATCGGATTAGTGCGGGAACTAACCTATGGAGATTCTTCCAGCCGATTTGATAGTAACACAGACGCCCATTACCATATTATTTGTAATGAATGTGGAAAAATAGTTGACTTTGACTACCCTTCACTTAATGAAGTGGAGTCCTTGGCTGAGCAGATAACCGGCTTCAACGTAAGTCACCATCGGTTGGAGCTTTATGGAAATTGCCCGGATTGTACGGCTGTCAAGAGTCATTAAGATTTTGTTATGTGGTAAAAAGTGTATAATCATAAGCTGTAAGCCCGGCCAATGGAGAATGTCTCCGGCCGGGCTTTCTTATGTCCTAATTAACGGGCGTTTTTTAGCAATAGCTGCGGATAATTTTGTCTTAGAATCATGAACTTGATTCAAAAGTCCGTTTAATTTCCTATATCAAGTGAACGGGAACCCAACCTCTTACACTATTTATAAGCCAAATGTTCGTACAAGATTGCAAATCATTTTTATGAATGGTTTGTTCTTTTATTACTCCATCCTCCAGTAATTTCCCTCGAAAAGTCCCTGCCAATAAGCCAGAATAAACGGGAGGTGTGAGCAAGGCATTATGTAATTCAACAACAATATTACCAATGGTGAATTCCGTTATTTCATTGTCTGTATTCCACATCAGCGTATCAAAGGTCTCATTATTAAGATGAGCATGATATATTTCTCTTTTTGTCGTTTTATGATAATAAAACGCATTCTCTTTATTAATTGGTTCGTCGGATAAGGTTACAGTTAATTTTGGTTGTAATGGTTGTAATTCAGTGGATTCTATGGAGTATTTACCAGATTTATCAACGAGCAAGCGAACCTTTCTGTTATTTCTGCCGGCTTTGGCGGCGAAATCTTTTAAACCATCACTGACTTTTCCCAAATTGAGCTGGAAATTGAAATATTCGGCAGATTGACTTAGACGCTTAAAATGTTGATTCAATATAAAATACTCACCATTATTTAAATAAAGCGATTCAAGAAGCTGGAAGTCGACTTGCTTTTTATTTAATATTTTTGCTTTAGCTACAACTTCTTTATACTCTTCGTCCACTTTTGAGTGAGCGGTAATTCCACCACCAGCATGATAAGAAGCTTTTCCGGTATTGTTGTCTAAAAGAACAGTACGAATTGGTACATTAAATATTGCTTCATTATCGGGTGTAATATAGCCAATGGCTCCGCAATACACTTCTCTTGGTTCATTTTCGAGTGCTTGAATTACTTCCATTGACTCCTTTTTCGGCATCCCCGTGATTGATCCGCTGGGAAATAGTGATTGAAATATATCAATTAGATTCACGTCTGGTAAAAGGTCACCTGTAACAGTCGAGGTCATTTGGAACACGGTTGGATATTTTTCGATTTCGAAAGGATTTTCCACCTGGATAGAACGTTCATTCGCAATTTTTTGCAAGTCTTTACACATCAAATCTGCAATGACCTTGTTTTCCATGCGGTTTTTTCGAGAAGTTTTTAACCATTGTTTGTTTGTCACGTCTTGTTCATATGTTTTCCCTCGTTCGACTGTTCCTTTCATCGGCTTTAACGTAATTTTTCCATTATAAGAATGAAAAAAAAGTTCGGGGGATGCAGACAGTATTGAGTAGTCTCCAATATTTAAATAAGCGGAGTAATTGGACTCTTGTGCCTTCTCGAGTTGCTTGTAATAAGCAAGGGCACTCCCTTCCAATCCCGAATGAAACGGGATAGTATAGTTAACTTGTGTCGCTTTCCCTAAGTCGATATCTTGCAAAATGCAATTAACATTTTTATTATAATGTTCCTTTGTTACCGATGGATCCCATGAGTCAAGGTGGAATGTTTTTTTATGATCAATTACTTCTGAAGACGGTTTCGTGAAAAGGCCAAACCAAAGTAGAGGCAGTTTATTGTTTTGCAAAACCTTATTGTTTGCATCGAATGCAGGTGCTGCTTCATAGCTGACATATCCTGCGGCGTAGTATCCTTGCTTAACTGCTTCCTGCACCTTTTTGAGACAGGGGAGAACGTCTTCTACTTTATTGGCAGTAATTACTTTTTCAGCGTTATTAAATAGAAGGGGAGTAATTTTCCCTGAATGATTTTTAAAATTAAAATAAAGTGAAGGGTTTGTTTCAAATGTATCCATTGTATACTCCTTCTATATTGTTATTGGGATTGAAATGATCGGATCGGCCGCACAATTTTATACTGTATATCGAGATAAATCTATTGTTTAGCAATGCGTTTTATAATAAGAGACAAGAAGGATTCTTTTCATGTTTTAAAAAATCCGTCCTTAAGAGACGGATTTTTATTATATTTTATTTTTGTTGGCTTCTTTTCTATATTTCCGGGTATTGTATTTCTCGTCAAAATCTTTACCTTCCAGATCTTTGTCCATAGTTAACGGTTGTTTACAGTGCATACATGCATCTACACGACCTAGCATTTTCGTTGGTTTTTCACAGTTGGGACAAATGATTGGGATGGCCTTGACAGATAACATCCCGATCCATAAGTAAACGACTGTACTGGCTAGAACGAATAAAACCCCAATTATGAAAAACAATACCATTAACCATTCAATTTTCTTGGACAGAAGCCCTAGATACATAATCGCAATGCCGGCAAATATTAAAATAAGTGCGAATGCACGGATTTTGTTAATTTTACTTGAGTATACTAATTGTGCCATGCTTGTCCTCCTCCAAAGATTCAATTGTATTATAGCATAACTTTTTATAGAATTTTATTAAAAGCATACTAGTAAGTACGAGTTCAAAAATGAGAATAAAAAGCGTAAAAGATAAAAGTACTTATCTTAAACTATTCTATAAATTCTCTAAAAATAAGGAGCGAGCGCCT
The DNA here is from genome assembly GCF_051846915.1 of Virgibacillus sp. W0181. Classification (NCBI taxonomy): domain Bacteria; kingdom Bacillati; phylum Bacillota; class Bacilli; order Caryophanales; family Bacillaceae; genus Virgibacillus; species Virgibacillus sp. W0181. The sequence continues at coordinate 1,182 of NZ_JBPYCR010000001.1, read as the reverse complement.
TATTTAGATTCATAAAGACTACGCAAGGACAATTCTTATGTTCGATGTGACTGGGTAAATGATGTTGATCGAGTTTCATTATTGCGCTTTTACTCTTCCAAAGATATCGGATTACCGCCATCATAAGGTAAAGACTTGCAAAAGGGGATATGTCGGAAGGCTGTAATCAGCTGGCTCTTCATCATAATCAAAAGGGGAAATACGGCATTCGTATTGCTGTTGTAAAGTGCTGAAGGAAGTTTTGAAGAATTGTTACGTCGAACTGGACAGCTGTGAGCAAAGTTACTTTTGTATTTTTTAAGACAGGGAGCAGCTAAAAAAGACCATGTTACATTATATATCGAATAAAATTATGTTTTGGTGGTACGCTCCCATAAATATCTTTTCGTTTTTTATTCACCTAGTTGAACATGCTCTTATTTAAATGGTGTGCATAAATAATGTTAAACAAAGCAATACTCTGTTTTAGTCACTACATTAAGTCGATATATTTCGGTTCTTTTTAAAATTGCAGTTGACTTAAGTTATTTGCCATGCTATATTTATTAGCGTTGTAAAAATACAACCAAGTACACAGCAAAAAAGAAAAAAGTTTTTCTGAAATAATGATTGACTTTCTATTTATTGCTGTGGTATATTATAAAAGTCGCCATTTTGGTGGTCGACATAATTTGCTCCTTGAAAACTGAACAAAACAACTCGTATGTCAGAGTGAAAAACACCTCCGTGTTTTTCCTCTACAAGTCAGATCTTTCTATTAAGGAAGCTGACTATAAATGAAACAAGCTAAGATATAAAGGTGATTAACCGGTGTTAATCATCGCACAAACTTTTATGGAGAGTTTGATCTTGGCTCAGGACGAACGCTGGCGGCGTGCCTAATACATGCAAGTCGAGCGCGGGAAGCAGGCGGAATCCTTCGGGAGGAAGCCTGTGGAACGAGCGGCGGATGGGTGAGTAACACGTAGGCAACCTGCCTGCAAGACCGGGATAACTCGCGGAAACGCGAGCTAATACCGGATGATCCGAGTAATCTCCTGATTGCTCGGTAAAAGGCGGCATTAGCTGTCACTTGCAGATGGGCCTGCGGCGCATTAGCTAGTTGGTAGGATAACAGCCTACCAAGGCAACGATGCGTAGCCGACCTGAGAGGGTGATCGGCCACACTGGGACTGAGACACG